>CAYGOX010000224.1:0-6586 GCA_964351485.1 uncultured Halioglobus sp. | reverse complement strand
CAACAAGATCGCCTGGAAAATGCAGCAGGCGCACCCGGGCCTGGGCATCAAGAACCGCTTCAATATCCCCGACTGCCCCGAGCGCGTCCACTGGGATGACGACTTCGCGCGCGAAGTCGGCACGCCCGGCGCCTACGACTACGGCCCGGAGCGTACATCGTGGCTCACGCACCACATCACCAACTGGATGGGTGACGACGGCTTCCTGGCACGCCACAAGAGCCAGATTCGCCGCCACAACCCGGACGGCGACGTGGTCTTCATCGACGGCGTCGTAAGCCGCAAGTGGGAAGAAGACGGCAAGCACCTGGTGGAAATCACCCAGCGCGCTGAAACGCACCGTGGTGAACTGTCTGCCACCGGCGCCGCCGTGGTCGAATTGCCCAGCAAGGGCTGAACGACCACTCATGACTGACGATGCACCCGCCGCCTGGCGGGGGCCGCTGGAAGGCATCCGGGTGCTGGATTTCACCCGGGTGCTGGCCGGTCCCTCGGCGGCGCTCGCCCTGGCCGATCTCGGGGCCGAGGTTATCAAGATCGAACCGCCGGGCGGCGGCGACGAGACACGTTCGTTCCCACCCTTCAGGGACGGCGAAAGCCACTATTTCCTCAGCGTCAATCGCGGCAAGAAAAGCATCGTCATCGACCTCAAGACCGACGAGGGCGTGGCGCTGGCCAGATCGCTGTCGGCCACCTGCGATATCGTCCTGGAAAACTACCGCCCCGGCGTCATGGATCGCCTGGGACTGGGCTACGAGACGCTGAGCGCCGAAAACCCGGGGCTGATCTACTGCGCCATTTCCGGCTTCGGCATGACCGGGCCGCTGCGTGAGAAGCCCTCGTTCGACATCGTGCTACAGGCGCTTTCGGGTGCACTGAGCGTCAACGGTGAACCCGGCGCACCGCTGCCGACCAAGCTCGGCATACCGCTGGGCGACCTGGTGGGCGGCATCAACGGGCCGATCGCGATTCTGGGTGCACTGCACGAACGCAATCGCACCGGCCGTGGCCGCCTGATTGATGTCAGCCTGCTCGACGGCATGATCGGTATGCTCGGCTACCTCGCGCAGCTCGCGTTCTTTACCGGCGAGAATCCGCAGCCGCAGGGTTCGCAGCATCCCAATCTGGTGCCCTACGGACAGTTCCCCGCGCGCGACGGCTCGATCATCATCGCCTGCCTCACCAACAGTTTCTGGGGGCGGATCTGCCGCGCGCTGGAGCGCCCCGACCTGGTCGAGGATCCGCGCTACGACAGCCTGGAGAAACGCCGCGAGTGTCGCGACGAGGTCAACGCGCTGGTCAGCGCGTTTACACAGCAACACACTGTCGCTGAACTGGAAAAGATATTGAGCGAGCACCAGGTGCCCAACGCGCCGATACTGGGTGTGCTCGAAGCCCTCGCCCAACCCCAGGTGGCGGCGCGCGAGATGGTCATCGATACCGAGCACGCCACGCTCGGCCAGATCCCCATCGTCAACCGGCCGTTCCGCTACTGCAACCAGGACCAGGCCGCGCCCGACGCGCCACCCGTGCTGGGCCAGCACACCGGTGCGCTACTGCAGGAACTGCTGGGCCTGGACGACGAGCGTATCGCGCAATTGCGCGAGGCCGGCGTTATCGGCTGACCAGCCGCAGGACACTGCCCTCCCCGTCCCCGGAGACCAGCAGCGCACCTTGCGCATCCACCGCGATACCACTGAAGGACGTCATCGGTCCGGCCAGTTCACCGATCGCGTTCAGCGTCGGCGCCACCACGCCGGGCAGTGCGCCGACTGGCAGGTGTTCGGCAATCACCGAGACCGCCCCCGTGTCGAGTTCGATCGCGAGCAACTGTTTACTGCCGGCATCCACCGCGTACAGTTGGCCGTCGGCCAGGGCCAGGCCGTGTGGCTCTGAAAGGCCGTCGAGCACCACCCGTTTCGCGCCGCCCGGACTGACCGCGACGATGCGCCCCGCGCCACTCTCGGCCACGTAGCACTCGCCGTCGGCCGCCAGGGCCACCCCGGTGGGACGCGCCAGATCCGCGGCCAGCGTTTCCACCTCCGAACCCTGCACGCGCAACAACCGGCCACCGCCGTACTCGGCCGTCACCAGGCTGCCGTCAGACGCAACCGCAATGCCCATCAGTCGATCGAGCCCTGAGGCGAGGATATCGCTTTGCGCCTGCGCCGGCCGAAACAGCGCGACATCGCCGTTGGCGGTTGTCACCGCCCACTGGCCCGGACTATGAGCGCACACGCCGCGCACAAACCCCGGGAACCCCTCGGAAAACAGCATGCCCAGCGTCTGCAGGGCCGGCCCGTCCTGTGACAGGGCGTAGGTAAAGCCGCCGTCGGCGACAAACACCTCACCGGCGTCCCCGACCGCGAGCCCCATCGGCCACTGGAGGCCGTCCGGCACCAGGGCGCGCAATTCGCCGCCGGGCAACACCTCATTGACCTGCCCGCTGATGCTCGACACGAACAGCCGATCGCCGACGAAGGTGCAGTTGTCCAGCCCCGGGGCAATGGTGGCGAGTACGGTCTGCGCACCGGTGGCCACATCGATGCGCAACACCTGGCCGCTGGCGACCTGCGTCGACACGATGCTGCCATCGGGCGCGAACTTGACCGAGTCCGGCACGCCCAGACCCGTGGCGACCACCTCCGGCGCGCCGCCGGCAAGATCCACGCGCCAGATTTCGTTGGCGCCCATCACGGGGAAATAGAGTTTGCCATCCGGCCCCACCTCGAAGGCGTTGGGCATGGGGACGTCCTCGAGGATGACGCGGGGCGCGCCGCCGTCGAGGTCCAGTTCAAAGATACGCCCGCCGGGCCGACACTCGCCGGCGTAGAGACGGCCGCGGTGCACGGTGATGGGGTTGGCGCAGGGCATCGCGTCCTGCAGCACGCGATATTCACCCGAGGGCGACAGCCGGCTGACGCGACCCTCGGTAATCTCGGTGGCGTACAGATTGCCCGCGTCGTCGAACGCAATGTCGTCCGGTGCGACGATGCGACCGCCCTGTGCACTGATCACCTCGATGGCGCCGGTGTCCACGTCGATCGCGCTCACCTGACTGCCCGGCACCTGCGCCACGTAGACGCGACCATCGGCGCCGGTGCGCAAACCGTTGGCGCCGTACAGGCGGCTGGGGGGCGTCAACCGCTCCAGGGTCCAGCCGGCCGCTGTGCTGGCCGCTTCGGGTGCCGGGTACCGTCCACTTTGCGATGTCATTCTGTTATTCTCCGATGCGCACTAGTGAACAACACTGTAGCCTATAAGCATGGGCAACTGAAGCGACGAGCGTCGCAGGAGATAATAAGGATGGCAGAACAACTGGATTACAACGGCAGGGTCGCACTGATCACCGGCGGGGGCCGCGGCCTGGGCCGGGCCTACGCGCTGCTACTGGCGTCGCGCGGTGCCACGGTCGTGGTCAACGACCTCGGTGGCGACATGCAGGGCGAAGGCACCGACGCCAGCCCGGCGCAGCAGGTCGTACAGGAAATCATTGATGCCGGTGGCAAGGCACTGGCCAACACCGACACCGTCGCCACGCCCGAGGGCGGACAGTCGATGGTCGAGGCGACACTCGAAGCCTATGGCCGCATCGACATCCTCGTCCACAACGCCGGCAACGTGCGCCGGTCGCCGCTGGCGCAGATGACCAGCGAGACCTTCGACGCGGTACTGGACGTCCACCTGCGCGGCGGCTTTCACGTCCTGCGCCCGGCGTTCGCCAGCATGTGCGAAGCGGGCTACGGCCGCGTGGTCATGACCGGCTCGATCAACTCGCTGTACGGCAATGCCGACGTGGTGAACTACAGCGTCTCCAAGGCCGGCCTGGTGGGACTGTCCAACGTGGCGGCCATCGAGGGCGCGGAGCACGGCGTGAAAAGCAACGTGATCCTGCCCGGCGCGGTGACGCGCATGGCCGAGGGCCTGGACACCAGCAAGTACCCGCCCATGGAGCCGGAACTGGTGGCGCCCATGGTCGCCTGGCTGTGCCACGAGTCGTGCTCGGTGAACGGCGAGATCATGATCGGCATCGGCGGCCGCATGGCGCGCGCCTACGCGGCGGAAACGCGCGGCATCTACCAGCCGGCGTGGACTATCGAAGAGGTCGGACAACGGATCGAGGAGATTCGCGACATGACCGACCCGCTGCACTTCGCCCCGGCGCCGGACGGTCACATGGAGCACCTGCGCTACAGCTTCGGCATGGCCTCCGGGAATTGATTGGCGATGGGCGCCCGGGAATGGGCGCCCATTGAGTCTTTCCTACACCTGCCGTTCAGGCAGGTGAACAATCAGGCCGTCGAGCGCGTCGGTCACCGGTATCTGGCAGGACAGCCGACTGGTCGGTCGCGCCTCGTACACTTCCTCCAGCAGGATAGCCTCCATCTCGCCCTGCTCGCCCACCTTGTCCGCCCACGCCTCATCGACATAGACGTGGCAGGTGGCGCAGGAGCAGTTGCCCGAGCACTCCCCGATGATGCCCAGTACTCCGTTGTCGACGGCGCCGCGCATGACGGTCGAACCGCTGCTCACTTCCTGGACGCTCTCTTCTCCTTCAGCGTTGATATAGGTAATCCGTGCCATGATCCACCCTACCCGATAAACGCGGGCAAGCTGTCCCAGCCGCGCGTCGATGACGAGGAAGAGAGCTGCGCGTTTTCGGTATCGACGGTCCAGTCGGGGAAACGCTTGAGCACTTCCTGCAGCGCCACACGGCCCTCGACCCGCGCCAGTGCGGACCCGAGGCAGGAGTGGATACCGCGCCCGAAGGTGATGTGCGGCTGGCCCTGGCGATGCACGTTGAAGGCATCGCCATCGGGGAAACGCTCTTCATCCCGGTTGGCCGAGGCCAGCAGGAACAGCATCGCGCTGCCGGCCGGGACTGTCTGGCCGTGCACCTCGAAATCGCGGGTGACGTAACGCGCCACCGCGGGGCCGGGTGGCTCCAGGCGCAGGATTTCCTCGATAGTCGGCGTGATCAGCTCGCCGTTGGCGGCAATCTCGCGACGCTGGTCGGGGTTGTCGCCGAGGATCTTCCCGAACCAGCCGATCAGGCGCGAGGTGGTTTCGTTACCGGCGCCGGCGATCACATTCACGAAATTCAGAACCTCTTCCCGGGTCAGGTGCCGCTCTGTGCCGTGTTCATCGGTAAACTGAGTCTGCAGGAGCGCGGTCATCAGGTCGTCGGAAGGATTCTTGGCGCGCCACTCCACGTACTCTTCGTACCCCTCGCCCTGGAAGGATGCCTGTTCGATCTCCATCGGCTTACCGGCCTCCGTACGCAGGTTGCCGGTAATCCGCTCGTAGATCGCGTCGCGCTCCGAGTCGGGAATACCCAGCAGCATGCCGATCACACCGCCGGGCAGCTTGGCACCCAGATCGGCGATGAAATCGAAGCGATCGGTGCCCTCCAGCGGTTCGAGGCAGCGCACACAGTAATCGCGAATCTGCTGCTCCAGGTCATTCATGCGTTTGGGAGTGAACACGCGCGACACCACAGCGCGGTAGGCGGTGTGCTGCGGCGGGTCGCGCCAGATGAACATACTGGGGGGGATATCGATATCCTCCTTGATGAACTCCAGGATATCGCCGCGCGCGGAACTGAAAACCTCGACGTTGGCCAGGTTCGCCTCGACGTCGGCGAAGCGGCTGAGGGCATAAAAATCGTAGTCGGGGTTGTGATACAGCGGCGCCTCCTCGCGCAGCTGGCGAAACGCCGGGTACGGATCTGCGGCAAGGTCGGGTCGATACGGGTCCCAGTACGGGCCCTGCGTGGAAGTTGCGGCGGAACTCATGGCGCTATCCCTCGGATTATGAATTTGAGAGATGCAGTATAGCCAAGCATATTCCGTAATGAAACACATTGGTTCATAAATTTTTGCCACCGATCCGCATCTTCGGCGGATTGCGCTACACGGTTGTACCCTCGGCCAGAGCGACCTATACTGAACACCGCTGTTGATTACGATAACAAACCGGCACCGCGGTTAACTCAGGAGATCCTCATGCCATACCGGGCGACCGATGTACCCTCACCGGATGAAATCGACATTCCCGCCACGCGGGAGAAGTACCGTGAAGAACGCGAGCGTCGCATCCGCAAGGAGGGCCAGAACCAGTACCAGCGCCCGGTCGGCGAATTTGTCCGGGAATACGAGGGCGACCCGCACATGCCGATCGAGCCGCGCGACCCGATCGAGCGCGACATCGACGTCGCGGTACTCGGCGGCGGCTTCTCCGGCATCATGGCCAGCGTCGAACTGCGCAAGGCCGGCGTCACGGATATCTGCAACATCGACCACGCTGGCGACTTCGGTGGAGTCTGGTACTGGAACCGCTACCCGGGTATCCAGTGCGATAACGACGCCTACTGTTACCTGCCGATGCTGGAGGAGATGGACTTCATTCCGTCGAAAAAATTTGCCGACGGCCCGGAAATCTACCGCTACTGCCAAAAGATCGCGAAAAAGTTCGATCTCTACGACAACGCCCTCTTCCACACGCTCATCAAGAGCCTGCGCTGGGACGAGTCGATCAAGCGCTGGCGCATCGCCACCGACCGCGGCGACGATATCCGCGCGCGCCA
>CAYGOX010000223.1:0-6588 GCA_964351485.1 uncultured Halioglobus sp. | reverse complement strand
CTGTCGCGTGGGCGATGTTGCCCATCTCCAGGTAGGAGCGCCCCATCCAGTACAGCGCCGTCGCGTTGTTCGGTTCCTTGCGCAGGGTGGGCTTGAGGAAGGCCACCAGTTCGACGTACTTGCCCGATTCGAAGTAAGACACCGCCATATCGCGCAGCGCTTCACCGCGGTCGAGTTTGTGCACCTCCCGCAGTTGCACGAACGCCTGGTAGGCGCGCAGCAACAACATCACTGTGAGTAACGCGCAAAGCAGGAAGACGGCGTAGCGAATGAGGCGCAACTCGCCGAGCAGGGCAATATCAGCGGGGTCCATGGGCCTATGGTAGCACTTTGCGCGACGATCGCGATGCGCTAGGCATTACGGATGATTACACCACCGTCAACCACCAGTGTGGCACCGGTGATGAAACTCGCCGCCGGCAATACCAGGCTCAGGGTGGCGTGGGCCACCTCCTCCGGCTCTGCATAGCGGCGCAGCGCGGTACGCCGATTGGCAAAGGTCTGCTTGTCCTGCTCGGGAATACCGTCGGTAATACCGGTGCGAACCGGGCCAGGGCAGACACAATTCACCGTAATGCCCTCTTTACCCAGGTCGACCGCCATTGCGCGGGTCAATCCCATGGACGCGTGCTTGGCCACCACGTACGCGCTATTGAAGCGCGTGGCGCCGTGCGCCTCGGTGGATGCCACGTTCACCACGCGCGGCGCCGGCGACTGGCGCAACCACGGCAGCGCGGCGCGGATGGCCCACGCCTGCGCGGTGGCCATCACTGACAGCGACTTGTCCCAGGACTCGGGATAAAAATCTGAATCGACTTCTGCGGGAAGCGCGAAGCCGGCGTTGTTCACCAGGATATCGATGGCACCGTAATGCTCGCCCACCTGCCGGATGGCCTCCTCCACCGCGTCGCGCTGGGACAGATCCACCGTCAGCGGCAGCACCTGCGCGCCCACACTCTCGACCTCGGCGGCCACCTCGGCCAGCGCGTCGCCATTGATATCGATGATGGCCAGGCGCGCGCCTTCGTCGGCGAACAGGTGGGCAGTCGCCCTGCCCATGCCGCTGGCGGCTCCCGTGACAATGGCAACAGAGCCCTTGATGGAACGACTCAGGGTGGTCAACCGGTTCATGCAGTCTCCTTGTGGAAGGCGCCTTCGCGCCGTAATTAGCTGGCAGGTTTGCGTCTGCGGGGGGCAAAACTGTTGTACAATTGCGGTCATCATCCGGCGCAACAAAAACAACGCCGCCGTCACGCCCGGCTATCTGCGCCGGTCAGTGATCGGCCCGACGCTGACCTCAACCGCCGGCAATAATAAAGCATCGAACTGGACAGGTACCACCGCGGCGTCAAAGCCTGCGGATAGCACGTGCCCTGCGACCGCATCTACTGCTTGAAACAGCCACGATCATGGCATATGGTGAAAAAATATGACTGTGCAGTCAAACAATTTGGTCGTCGATGACGGGCTCAACGGGTATCAGCGCCGGCGGCTTGAAACGCGCCGCCTCCTGATGGAAGCCGGCATGAGCCTGTTCGTGGAGCGCGGTGTCGAACAGGTCTCTATCGATGCCATCACCTCAAGGGCAGGCGTTGCGAAGGGCAGCTTCTACAATCACTTCGACTCCCGCGAGGCGCTGTTTGAGGCGCTGATCGAGGCGACACTCGCCCGCCTCCTGAAAAAACGCCCGCAACTCAACCCGGCCATTACCGATCCGCTTGAGCTGGGGCTTGCGCGCACCTGGTTTTCACTCTACACCCTGCTGTCCGACCTGGACGCGTGCAAACTGCTGCTCCAGGTGAACCAGGTCGGTGCGTACGTCGCCATCGACAACGTACTGCAACTGGTGCTGGGAGACGACCTCATGCACGGGGTTGCCCAGGGCAGCCTGGCGCACATCGATCGCAATCTCGTGCTGGCCGCCTACTTCGGTGTGGTCACGCGCACCATCGGCAACCTGCTGACGCGCGAGGACAGGATCGACCCGGAAAGCGCGGCCGATCAGCTGACCGAACTGTGCTTTGCCGTCATGGGCCTGCCCCATCACCCGCCGCCGCACTACCGCGAGGCGATTGAATAATCGGAAAACCCGGGTCTGTCCCTGGTTTTTCCCCTGTTGCGGAGCAACGACAGCCATGGACATTGACGCCCTCAAACAAAAATATGCGCTGGAGCGCGAGAAACGCCTGCGTCCCGACGGCAGCGACCAGTATGTGCGCATGGAGGGCGATTTCGCCCATTACCTCGAAGACCCCTACGTCACCTTTGAGCCGCGCGAACCGGTAACCGACCACGTGACCGTGGCGCTGATCGGCGGCGGATTTGCCGGCCTGGTCACCGGCGCCCGCCTCGCCGACCAGGGCGTTACCGATGTGCGCATCGTGGAAAAAGGCGGCGGCTTCGGCGGCACCTGGTACTGGAATCGCTACCCGGGAGCCATGTGCGATACCGCCTCCATGATCTACATGCCACTGCTGGAGGAAACCAACTACCGGCCGCAGGAAAAGTATGCGCGCGCGCCGGAAATTCTCGCACACTGTCGCCGCATCGGCGAGCAGTACAACCTCTACGACAACGCCCTCTTCCACACGCGCGTGACGGCGCTGGACTGGGACGAGGCGGCCGGCGTGTGGCGCGTTGCCACTGACCGCGGCGACGCCTTTACCGCACAGTTCATCGTGACCGGCACCGGGCCGCTACACGTCCCCAAGCTGCCGGGCATACCCGGGCTCGAGTCATTCGAGGGACACAGCTTCCACACCAGCCGCTGGGACTATGACTACACCGGCGGCGACGAACAGGGCGCCCCCATGGACGGCCTGGCGGACAAACGCGTGGCGCTGATCGGCACGGGCGCGACCGCCGTCCAGTGCGTTCCGCCGCTGGCGCGCAGTTGCGCGACCCTCTATGTCTGTCAGCGCACGCCCTCCTCCGTGGACGTGCGCAGCAACCAACCGCTGGACCCCAAGTGGTACGCCGAAGCGACCGCGCAGCCGGGCTGGCAGAAAAACTGGATGGAGAACTTCACCCGCAACCTGACCGGCCAGAGCGACGGCACCGACCTGGTGAACGACGGCTGGACCGACATTGCGAGAAACTTCCTCGGCAAGATCCTGCAGTTATCAAGCGAGGAACACACCGACCCGGTGAAGCTCATGCAGGCCTTCGAGGACGCCGACTTCGAGAAGATGGAGGAAATCCGCCAGCGAGTCGACGAGGTAGTCGAAGATCCGCAAACTGCCGCCGCACTCAAGGCCTGGTACCGCCAGCTCTGCAAACGCCCCTGCTTCCACGACGAATACCTGCAGTCGTTCAATCGCGACAGCACTGTACTGCTCGACACCGACGGCAAGGGCGTCGAGCGCATCACCCGCAATGGCGTGGTGGTTGCCGGGAAGGAATATCCGGTCGACTGCATTATCTACGCGACCGGTTTCGAAATCGGCACCGAGCTTATCGACCGTTCGGGCTTCGAGGTCACCGGTCGCGACGGTCTCACCCTCTCGCACTACTGGGAGGACGGCATGCGTTCGCTGCACGGCATCAACGTGCACCACTTTCCGAACAAGTTCCGCGTGCAACCGACGCAGGGCGCCAACTTTATCGCCAACGTGCCGCACAATATTGTCGAGTCGGCGACGACGATCGCCCTGATCATCCGGCACGCTGTAGAGAACGGTCACCAAACCGTGGAGGCGACGCAGGAGGCACAGGACGCCTGGCTGGCATTGCTGGCGAAAAGCCCGCAGCTGCTGTCTGACCCGAACTGTACGCCGGGCTACTACAACAACGAGGGGCAGCCGCTGCCGGAGGAGGCCAAAGCCTATGTCGGGCATCCCGGCGGGGCGATGGCGTACTTCGATTTCATCGACCAGTGGCGTACCAGCGGCGATTTCGAGGGGCTCGCGTTCAACTGACCGGAGCAGTGATGACAACCTTTCTCTACATCGTCGCGGCACTGGTGCTCGCGTTCATCGCGTGGCGCCAGTACTGGACGCACCGCAACCTGCCACAGGCCAGCACCGGCACATTCGACGGCGAGCTGTTTGAAGTTGGCGCGACCACGATTGCCCGGCGTGCCGCGCGCAATGGCAACACCACCACCGCGTTGTGCTTCCCCGGGTTCCTGGAGGACATGCGCTACTTCCAGGCGCTGCATGAAGAGAGCGATTGCGAACTGATCCTGTTGAACAACGCCAACTATCACTGCCCGTTTCCGGCGCTGCCCGCACAGGCGCTGGACTGGCCGGACAATCCCTACCCGATCGGCACAATCGAACACGACGGTTTCGTTCTCGGCCACGCCCTGCAGCACCTGGCCAGCGGCAACCGCTGCATCCTGCACGGACACTCCCGCGGCGGCGCCGTTGTCCTCGAAGCCGGCCGCCAGTTTCCGCAGCTCATGCGACGCGACGATGTGCAGGTGGAGGCGATTCTGGAGGCGCCGGTACTGCCCGGCGGACGCAGCGTCGGGCGTGCAAACGATCCGTTCCCGCACCGCGTGATCTGCTACCTGTTGCCGCTGGTCCTGGGGCTGTCGCGCAACATCAGCGAACAGCGCTTCCTGAAACAGCCGATGATGCGCCCGACCAACGCGCTGAAAACGCAGACCGTGAGGACCATCTACACCGTGGCCAGAAACTACAGCACCTGCATCACCAACGTACGCAGTATTGTGCAGTGGCAGGCCGCGACGCCGCTTGATGTCTACGATAACTACAACACCCTCACCGTTGTCATCGGAGAGCGCGACGATGTGCTGGACAACCCGAGCATGCGCGCCAGTGCCGAGGAAGGCGCGCGGCGCAATCCGGGGCTGCGCATCGTCCAGACGCAGCACACCAACCACTTCGTCACGCTCGAGGCCCCGCAGTACCTGCAGCCGCTGGTTACGTAGCGCCCGGCAAGATGGTGCGAAAGGTGAGATTGATCCGCGCCCCGCAGGGCCGGCGCAACTTGTTGATACCGTGCTTCCAGTAACGCTGGGTCGCACCCGCCATCAATAGCAGGCTGCCCGAGGGCAGCGGCACGCGCACGGTCGGGACCGCTTTATCGTACTGGTGACGCAACACGAACGTGCGTTCCTCGCCCAGCGAGAGTGAGGCAATAACAGGCGCCTCCCCCAGCTCGACCTCGTCATCCGCGTGCATCCCCATAGAATCGCGGTGATCCCGGTACAGGTTCAGCAGCACGCTGTTGTAGGTATGGTCTGTCAGCGCTTCCACCGTGGCCCTGAGGGAACTCAGGCACGCTGTCCAGGGGAGCGGTTCGTGCGCGACACCTGAGTAGGTGTAGTGCGCACCGGGATCGCCATACCAGGCCAGCAGCCGCGGCTGCCGGTAGCGCTTGCCGAACAACACCACATCTTCTTCCTGCCACGGTGTTTCACGGTGCAGCTGTGCGAACAGCGCATCGGCGTTGGCCGACACCGGCGTATTGCGCCACAGCCGCACATCGGCATCGGCCATGGGCAGGTGCTCTACGGCGGGAGAATCGAACAGGTCCTGGGTCACGTCGTCAGGTCGTCAGGTCACTGGCCTGGCGCTGCTCGGGTTCATCGAGCACACGCAGCGGGTGCATGCCGTTCACCATCCCCATGAAGGGCGGGTAGATGTTGTAGCCCACCAGCGACTGCAGTTCCGGTGTCATGGAGCGAACACGCTCGCGCGACAACTCCAGCAGGTAGTTTTCCTGCTGCCGCAGATAGGCCTCGCAATACTGGTGCGTAATGGCGAATCGCGCGGCGTCCGTCCGGTTCTCCCCGCCGCCATGCCAGGTGGTGCCGAGGAAAAAAATCACCGATCCCGCAGGCATCACCGCCGGTATCGCTTCCTCGCGCGTCCCGGCGCGATCGTCGCCCCAGGTATGGCTGCCCGGAATGATCACGGTGGCGCCGTTGTCCGGCGTGAAGTGATCGATAGCCCACACCGTCGCGGCGCCCAGCGGCTGGCGCGGCCGCGCAATGCGGTAAAAGCTGTCGTCGCAGTGCAGCGCCTGGGGCGCCTCGCCCGGCTGGATATTGATCACCTGGCTCTGCGACAGCAGGTAGCCGGGCATAAAAAACTTGTCCATCAGGCCGAGGATCCGCGGATGCGTGGCCAGCGCGTCGGTCAGGCGCGTTTTCGAGAGTACGTCGTACACCCGCTGTGTGCGCAGCCCCTCGAAGGCGTTGCGCCCGGTGTGATCGAGCAGCGCAAGCCCGTCCGCCTTGATGGCATCGCACTGCGCCTGCGACAGCAATCCTTCGATGATGACGTAGCCGTCGCGCATCAGGGTCTCGAAGTCCGCGTCAATAGCCGGGCTGGAGCGCTCGGGCCCGGGCTGCAATTGCCCGTGAGTGTTGGCGTGATCGGCGTTCTGGTAGTTGATCTGGTCCTGCACCGATGACATAGCGCTTCTCCACTGGATCGTTGCCGCAAAAGTTGGCCCATCATAACAAGCTGCGGACCCATCGGCAGACAGGTCGCGGCAGGCGCTGGTCGGTCAGGAAAAGCGGGATACAAAAACCAGAACGCCCGGCTGAAGCCGGGCGTTGAGTGGGCTCTTCATCATTAACGGGGGACACCGGCATTCATTAAACTGAATTTG
>CAYGOX010000222.1:3663-6601 GCA_964351485.1 uncultured Halioglobus sp. | reverse complement strand
CCGAGTAGGCGATCTCCAGCCGGGTCCCGAGGGTCACGGTGCCAGCATCGGGGGTCAGCTCGCCCAGCAGCAGCTTGATCAGCGTCGACTTGCCGGCGCCGTTCGGGCCGACGATGCCGACCCGGTCGCCGCGCTGGATGATCGTGGAGGCATCGCGGATGACGGTATGGCCGCCAAAGGACTTCGTGACGCCGTCCAGTTCGGCCACGAGTTTACCGGACTGGCCGGCGTCCTCGACACCGAAGCTCGCCGTGCCGGTGCGTTCACGCCGCGCGCGGCGCTCCTCGCGCATGGCCTTGAGCGCGCGCACCCGGCCCTCGTTGCGTGTTCTGCGCGCCTTGATGCCCTGGCGGATCCAGGCCTCTTCCTGGGCGAGTTTCTTGTCGAACAGTGCGTTGGCGCGCGCCTCGTCCTGCAACTGCTGGGCCCGGTGTTTGAGGAAACCCTGGTAGTCACCGCGCCACAGGGTGAGGTGGCCGCGCTCGAGTTCGGCCACGCTGGTGCTGACCGCCTGCAGGAACCGCCGGTCGTGCGTAATGAGGATAACCGCGCCGGGAAAGTTCACCACCTGCCGTTCCAGCCACTCGATGGTCGGGATGTCGAGGTGGTTGGTGGGCTCGTCCAGTAGCAGGATATCGGGATCGGTGACCAGTGCCTGCGCCATCGCGACACGCCGGCGCCAGCCGCCTGACAGGTCGCCCATGCGCGCATCGGTCGGCAATTCGAGCTGGCTCAGCGTGGTTTCAACACGTTGCTGGAGGCGCCAGCCATCGGCGTTCTCCAGCGCTTGCTGGACGCGCGATAGCGCCTTCATGTCGGCCGCATCTGCGTCCTGCAGCAGTCGGTGATACTCCGACAGCAGGGCGCCGACGTCCGCCAGTCCCGAGGCCACCACGTCGTACACGGTCGCGTCGTCGGCCTGTGGCAGGGTTTGGTGGAGTCGCGCGATGCGCGTGCCCGGCGCCAGCCAGCGCTCGCCCTCGTCGGGTGTGCGTTCGCCCGACAGCACCTGGAGCAGGGTTGTCTTGCCGGCGCCGTTGCGGCCGAGCAGGCCCAGGCGGTCGCCCTTCTCGATAGCGAGGTCGATGTGGTCCAGCAGTACGTGAGTGCCGTACTGTAAGCTGACGGAATCAAGGCGAAGCAATGGCATGATGAGGAGGCCTGGCGCGGTTCGCGGCACATTCTACGTTAACGCCCGTGGCGTTTACCACGGCGCGCACGCCGCTTTTTGCGGTATGATGCGCACCCCGAGATTCAGGGACACCCAGCGATGACTACACACCTCGATGCCCGCCACGATCGCCAGGTCGCCACCTGGCTGCTGTTCTGCGCCGCCGTCGTGTTCGGCATGATCCTGCTTGGCGGCGTGACCCGCCTGACCAACTCCGGCCTGTCCATGGTCGAGTGGAAGCCCCTGATGGGCGTGATTCCGCCGCTGACGCAGGAGGCCTGGCTCGAGACCTTCGAAAAGTACAAGCAGTTTCCCGAATACCAGAAGGTGAATCGCGGCATGAGTCTCGACGCCTTCAAGAGCATCTTCATGTTTGAGTACCTGCACCGCGTGCTGGGCCGGCCCATCGGCGTGATCTTTTTCTTCCCCCTGGCGTGCTCCTGGGGGCGGGGTCGGCTGCGGCCCGGGTTGCCGCCAAAGCTTGTGGTGCTGTTTTTCCTCGGTGGACTGCAGGGGTTGCTGGGGTGGTACATGGTCAAGAGCGGGCTGGTCAACAATCCGCGGGTCAGCCAGTACCGGCTCACTTCCCATCTGGGCGTTGCCGTATTGATCTACGCCTACATGCTGTGGCTCAGTTTCGAACTGCTGCGGGTGCGGCGCGATGCACAGGGCACGGCGCCAGCGGTGCGCGCCGGTCCGTTGGGTTCCTTCGCCCTGGTCCTGGTGGGGCTGGTGTACGTGATGATCCTGTCCGGCGGGCTGGTTGCCGGTACGCGCGCGGGGCTGGCCTACCCGACCTGGCCCCTGATGGGCGACAGCTTTATACCGCCGGGACTCTACAGCATGTCGCCGGCGTGGCTGTCGATTTTCGAGGACGTCACCACGATCCAGTTCAACCACCGCATGTACGCCTACGGCCTTGTGCTGGTGATCGCGGTCTTTGCGCTGCGGATATGGCGCAGTGAGGTCACGGGAAGGGGGCGCCTGGCCGCCGGCCTGCTGGTGGCCGCCACGGCCCTGCAGGTGACCCTGGGAATCAGTACGCTGTTGCTGAAAGTGCCCGTGTGGCTGGCGGCATCGCACCAGGGCGGAGCTGTGCTGCTGTTGTCGGCGAGCCTCTATTGCGCCCATGTCCTGCGTCGGCAGGTGCCGTCGGAGACGGCGGGGGAGGAGCGTTCGGTGGCCGCGATGGCTACCAGAACTTTGGCGTAGCGTCGCCGTCGCGACGGCCTTCCAACTGGCGGCGATCGCCCTTGTTCATATCGAAGCGCACTTCGGCGCGGCGTTCGGCGCGGCGACGACGGTGCGACTTGCGGCGCTCATCACCGGTGTAGGTTTGGGGGGTTTCGTCTTCCAGGTCGCTGGTGCAAATGTCCGGGTCGCGGACGTAAAACGAGACTTTTTGCAGTGCCATGGGGTTTATCCTCTCACTACCGCTGGGATGCCCGAAGTGTGACGCAAAATTGCGTCGATAACAGCCTTCAAAAGGCCCACTGACGGCACATTCGGCACAATCTGTGATTGGATTCACACTGCGCCGCGGCGCGCTTTACAGCGACATCGCTCCGAGGCGGCTGATGTGGCTGTAGGGCAGCCCGGACTCCTCGTGCCAGCGGTCAAACGCGCCCTGGATCAGGCGCATTTCGCGCGCGCTGGTGGGGTTGTCCCGGATGTCCAGGCCGTTGCGCTGGAGCAGCCGCACGACGTCGGCGGTGACGATAAACGTATCCTTGCCCATATTGCGCAACACGCGCTGGCCGGTCATGC
>CAYGOX010000222.1:0-3653 GCA_964351485.1 uncultured Halioglobus sp. | reverse complement strand
ACGCAGCGAGCAGGCCTGCATTCCACCATTGCCCCGCCCAGGCGCGCGCCGTGTTTTTTGAGGTAGGCAAAGAGGCCGATGAGGTCGTTTGCCGGCCAGCGGCTGACGAACTTGCCGAAGCTGCCGTGCTCCCTGGCCACGTCGAGCAGGAACAGGGCATTGGCCTGCACGGTCAGCACCTTCTGGCGGTTGCGGATGATGCGGGGGTTCTGCGCGAAGCGGTCCAGTTGCTCGGGACTGAGCATGACGATTTTTTCTGGCGGGAAGCCGAAAAAGACGTCTTCGAAATCGTCCCACTTGTGATCGACCACGCGCCAGACGAAGCCGGCCTGGAAAATACAGCGCGTCATCTGGGCCAGCCAGCGGTCATCGGTGGTGCGCGCCAGCGCGCGGTCGCTTCGCACCATCGGCAGCAGTTCGCTGACGGTCTGTTCGCCGCCGTACTGCTCGCAGGCGCGCGCGTAAATCTCGCTGAATCGTTCCATGTCGCGCGGTGGGCTCAGGCGTTGAGAGGGTGCGCCGAGACTACTTGTGACTGCCGTCGCAGAACGGCGCCCCCTTCGTTTCCTTGCAGCCGCAAAAATACAAGCGGGCGTCTTCCTGGGCATCGTAGCGGACCGGGGAAAAGCCGGTGCCGGCGTGGGACCCGTCACAGAACGGTTGTTTCTCAGACAGGCCGCAGGCACACCAGAAGTAGGCGTCGCCGGCTTTGACATCGATGCCGAAGGGGGTGTCGGCAGCGCGTTTGGGGTTATCCATGGTGGCCTCCTGGTGACGGGTTACTGTGAAGTTTAGGCCAGATCAGCGCGGTGGTCACTGCGCGGCATCCGGCGCGCCGCCGACCCGGTAGGCCAGCAGCAGGTTGCCCGGCAACTGGCCGAACATCGAATAGCCCGACTGCACGTAGAGCCAGCCGTCGGCCAGTACCTGCCCGCCGACATCGATGGCGCCGCCATGGCCCTCGACGCCGTTGACGGTCGTGACCGGCCGCGCGGTCGCGTCGGACCACAGCACGGCGCCGGTCGCCAGATCGTAGGCGCGGATCACGCCGTCCAGGCCGGCGCTGAAGGCCAGCTCCGGGGTCGCCGTGCTCGCCGCCGACAGGCCGTAGTAGAACGAGCAGCGGTACAGTTCCTCCAGGCTGGGTTGGCGGCCGGCGCGCATGCTCTGCAAACCGATCAGCGGGCGATTTTCAGGCGGAATCTCGCAGCCGCGCGTGACCGGCTGTTGCCACAGCACCGCGCCGTCGCGGATGTCCAGCGCGTACAGGCCGGGTGCGGGGGTGTAGCCCTCGCGGTCACGCTCGGGGTCGGCGACCGGCACCACCAGCGTGGTGCCCGACAGCGCCATGCCCCAGTGGATGCCGCCGTTGGTGGTGCCCTGGCTGATGCGCTTTCGCCACAGTACGGTGCCGTCGGGGGCCGTGGTGTCCGGGTCCAGCGCGAACACCTCGCCGGATTTCTGGCCGGCGAGGAGCACATCGCGCCCCTCGGGGGTCTGCGCGATGATCACCGAGGCGCCGAAATCGAAGTCTCCGCCGGCGTTTTCCGGACAGTTGGCGCCGCCGTTGAGGCAGGCGGCGTTCCAGACATCGCCCGCGATGGCCTGGAAACGCCAGGCCAGCTCGCCGGTATCGAGGTCGAGCGCGATGATCGCGTCCGAGGTGTCGGTGGCGGGGTGGCTCAGGTTTTCGCCGGTGCCGAAGTACAGGCGATTGCGTTTGACGTCGACTGCGGGGGTGGTCCATACCGCCGCGCCCGAGGGGCCGTACAGGGGCTGGCCGTCGGCGTTGTCGCCCTGCCGTTTTGCTTCGGGGGTCGCGTGCCACTGCCACAGCGGCGCGCCGTCGGTGGCATCCAGCGCCATGACGCCGCCGTGGGAGTAACAGCACTCGTGGGTGGGGCTGCCCGAGGCTGCCACCTCGTAGGAGGACAGCGGCACGTAGAGCCGGTCGTCGTGGAAGGTGATCGACCCGGTGATCACGGTGGTGTCGAACAATCGGGCGCTGCGCTGCCAGACGATGTCTAGCGTCCGGGGGTCGGCGGCGAACACGGTGGCGACCGAGTCGGCAAACACCAGCAACTGGCGGCCACTGGACAGGGTGGCGACAGTGATGGCCGAGCGGATGCCGCTGAAGACCTGCGTGTGCGCGGCGACACAACCGCGGGTGCGGTCGATGGCGTAGAGCCTGCCGGTCTTGTCCCCCAGATACAGGGTGTCGCCGATGATCGCCGGCTGTGACCGCATATCGGTGACCCGCGGGAACGCCAGCGCCCAGGCCAGCTCCAGCTCGCTCACGCTGGCGGCGTCGATGCCTGCCTGCGATGCCGGGACAAACCGGCGGTTGTGATTGCCCAGCCCCCAGTTGGTGACGAATGCCGTACCGTCTGTCATCACGGGCGCGTCACAGCCGTGCTGCGCAATCCAGTCGGCGTCGGTGTCGTTGGTCCCGGCCAGGTAGATGGCGATCAGGCCGCGCTCCTGCTTGCTCAGGTGGGCGGCCATGGGCTGCATCTTGCCGAACTCCATCGCGATCAGCAGCGCATCCTTGGAAAACCCGGCCAGCGCCTCGCGGGTCGGTGCGTGCATCGCCGGGTTGTCGTGGCAGCTCGCACAGTGTTCGTCGAACAGGTATTTTCCCACGCGCTCCAGTGGCAGCTTGTCGGCGTGGCGGATGGCAAAACTCTCCAGCGATTTCATGGGTGAGTCGGCCAGCAGCAGGAAGGCGCCGCCGGCCATCAGGGCGAGGCCGACCAGCAGCGAGACGAGACCGAGTATGCGTCGCATGGCCGGGTTACTCCTTTTCTGTAGGGGTATCGGGCAGCGCGAAGGCGTACAGGTAATCGCCGAACCCGCGGCCGAACATGGCGTGCCCGCCAGCGTTGATCACCACGTACTGCCGCCCTTCGTAGAGGTAGGTCATCGGTGTGGCCGCCGCGTCCACCGGCAGTGTGTACTGCCACAGCGTGTCGCCGGTGGCGGTGTCGAAAGCGCGAATCTGCCTGTCCATGGTGGCGCCGATGAAAAACAGTCCGCCGGCGGTGGCGATCCCGCCGCCGAGGTTGGGCGTGCCCCACTCGATATGGAATGGCGCGGTGACCGGACCCATTTCGTGCACTGAACCCAGCGCTCTTTCCCACGCGATGGTGCCGCGCACCAGGTCCACCGCCACCAATTTGCCCCAGGGGGGTGGGTTGCAGGGAATGCCGAGCATCGATTCGAGGCTGCCGATCTCCACGGTGTAGGGCGTACCGCTCATGGTCACCCGCATGCGGCGACCGGCGGCGGGGTGATCCTGGCGCTCGTGGCCTTGTTCCGACGCTACGTCGGGCGTCGGGATAAGCCGTCCGGTAAACGCGACGTTGTTGACGTTGGTGATCAGGACGCCGGAATCGCCGAGCAGGGCGCCACCGCCCCAGTTCGGCCCGCCCAGGCTGCCGGGGAACATCAAGGTCAGTGTTTCGCTGATCGGCGTAAACAGGCCGAGGTTGTGTAATTCGGACAGTTGTTTGCGGCAGGACGCGCGGTCCAGCGGCGTCAGGCCCCAGGCGTCGTCGGGCATCAGGAACGGGTCCAGCAGCGGTGGCGGGGCGATCGGTTTGGGCTGGGTGCGCGCGGTGATTTCGCCGGGCACCTGTGACGGCGGCACCGGC
>CAYGOX010000221.1:972-6676 GCA_964351485.1 uncultured Halioglobus sp. | reverse complement strand
CCCGATCTGCGCCATGCAGGCCTGTATGGACGGCTTCGAAGTTGACTCGCCCTTCAACAACGGCGTCAACGACGGCACCGCCAACTGCATCAACCAGAACCTGATGAAGAACATCGACCTGGTCGTGACAACCACCGGCAACTACAACGTGTGCGATTCAAACATGCTGAAGTCGCTCAAGTCCGGTGCGGTCGTGTGCAACATCGGTCACTTCGACAACGAGATCGACACCGCGTACATGCGTGAGAACTGGGAGTGGGAAGAGATCAAGCCGCAGGTCCACAAGATCTACCGCGACAAGGCGAGCAACGATCACCTGTTGCTGCTCTCTGAAGGCCGCCTGGTCAACCTCGGTAATGCGACCGGCCACCCCTCGCGCATCATGGACGGCTCTTTCGCCAACCAGGTACTGGCGCAGATCTACCTGTACGAGCGTCGCTTCGCCGATCTCGAGCCGGAGCTGAAGCCCGGTGCGCTGAGCGTCGAGGTACTGCCCAAGAAGCTGGACGAGGAAGTCGCCGCCAACATGATCGGTGGTTTCGGCGCGGTACTGACCCGCCTGACTCCCGAGCAGGCGAAGTACATCAATGTCAGTGTCGACGGCCCCTTCAAGCCCGACTCTTACAAGTACTAAGCCATCGGTAGCGACCACGACACGTCGTCAGGAAAGGTGTAACGAGCAATGTCACAACGCAAGACGCGAATCAGCTTCGAGTTTTTCCCGCCCAAGACCGAGGCGGGTACCGAGAAGCTGCTCAACGAGGTAACCCCGGCACTCAACGCCCTGGGCCCGGAGTTTTTCTCCGTCACCTATGGCGCCGGGGGCAGCACGCGCGACACCACTCTCGGTGTCGTCACCTCAGTGAGCGAGTGCGGCATCGACGTCGCACCCCACCTCAGTTTTGGTGGGGACGACGAACATGCCGTTGAGACATTGCTCAACACCTACCGCGAACGCGGTATCAGGCGACTGGTCGCCCTGCGCGGCGACATGCCTTCGGGTATGGGTCGCGCGACCCACCTGGTATACGCCAACGAACTGGTGGAGTTGATCCGCAAGACGACCGGCGACCATTTCGAAATCGAGGTCGCGGCCTACCCGGAGATTCACCCGGAGGCCAAAAGTTATGACAGCGATGTCCAATACCTGAAGGGCAAGTTCGACGCCGGTGCCAACAGCGCGATCACGCAGTACTTTTACAACGTCGAGGCGTACTTTTATTTCCTCGACCAGTGCGCGGCGGCCGGTATCGACAAGCCCATTTACGCGGGCATCATGCCGATCACCAACTTCGACAACCTGGTGCGCTTCTCCAACAAGTCCGGCGCCGAAATACCGCGCTGGATTCACCAGCGTATGGAGTCGTATGCGGGCGACCAGGACAGCATCCGGCAGTTCGGGCTCGAAGTGGTAACCCAGCTCTGCCAGACGCTGCTCGAGAGCGGCGCACCGGGCATCCACTTCTACACCATGAACCAGGTGGAACCCACGCGCCAGATTTTCAACAGCCTGGACCTGTAAGGCGTTCCGGCGCCAAATGCGCATACCGCGGATTTTCACCGACCAGGCCATCGCGCCCGGCACGCTCGAACTCGAACCCGACCCCAGCCGGCATATTGCGCGCGCGCTGCGCCTGCGCGAGGGCGCGCCGTTGGTGCTGTTCAACGGCCAGGGCGGCGAATACCGCGCAACGGTGATGCGGGTTGGCAAAAAAACGGTCGACGTCGAGGTCGGCGACTATCAACCGGTTTCCAGCGAGTCACCGCTGGGTGTTCACCTGGGCATCGCGCTGTCGCGCGGTGAACGGTTCGACTGGGTGGTACAGAAAGCGACTGAGTTGGGTGTCGCCTCTATCGCGCCACTGTTCACCGAGCACACCAGCGTGAAACTGTCCGGCGACCGGATCGGAAAAAAGCTCGCGCACTGGCGACAGATTGCCATCAGTGCCTGCGAACAATGCGGTCGCAACACCATCCCGGGCATTCACATTCCGGTTACCCTGTCTCACTGGCTCGCGGAGGCAGGCAGCCCGGTTCGCTGGGTACTGCACACAAGCAGCGATGCGGTTAAGGCAGCAATGACTGACATGCCAGCGCCATCATCCATCGACCTGCTGGTGGGACCCGAAGGGGGCTTCAGTGATACCGAGATAGAAGCCGCCGTCGCTGCAGGCTTTTCCGCGCTGCAACTGGGGCCGCGCATCCTGCGCACAGAAACAGCGCCGGTGGTGGCGCTGGCTATCGTGCAGTCGCGCTGGGGAGACCTCGCGCCGCGCTGATCAACCCCGGCCCGCCAACCAGCGAGCGTGCGTCCACTCGAGGAACTGGCCCACGGCGTTAATGGTGTGCTCGACGCGCACCGAGTGAAACACTTCGAACGCGTGTTGCGCTCCGGGCAGTTCCGCATACGCAACCGGTGCGGTCGCCACGTCGCGCAGCGCCGCGACAAACGTTCTCGCTTCCTCCACCCAGACCAGGGAATCGTGCGTCCCCTGGAGCACGAACATGGGCGGCGCGTGCTCTCCCACGTGGCTGATCGGCGAGCCGGACTCCCACAGGGCATAGTTCTCCTCCGGCGTGCACTGCAGGACGCGCTCGCCGAGAATCTCGGCCATCGACATTTCAGGCCGCACCCGCGCGCGATCGAGAAAATCGTACACACCGTAGAACGGTACCGCGGCCTGCAGCGTGGTATCGGCGTCTTCGAAGCCGGGCTGGAACTGTGCGAGATTCGGCGTGAGGGCTGCCAGCGCGGTCAGGTGGCCTCCGGCCGATCCGCCGGTAATGGCGATGAAGTCGGGGTTGCCGCCATACTCGGCGGCGTTCGCCTTGATCCAGGCGATGGCCTTCTTTACATCGATAATGTGGGCCGGGAATGCGTCATTCGGACTCAGGCGGTAGTTGATCGCGACACACATCCAGCCGCGCTCTGCCATGTGATACATCAGGGGTTTGCCCTGCTGCTCTTTCTCCCCGATCATCCACGCGCCGCCGTGCACCTGCAACAGGATGGGAAAGCCGCCCTGGCGCGGTGCCTGTGGATGGTAGATATCGAGCAGATTGCGCTTGCCCGCATCGCCATAGGGAATGTGGAGGTGCTCGCGTACACCACTGCGTTTGAAGTCGAACGGTCGCAACCAGTGGCGGTTCTGGACGTCGTCCTTGAGCAGGTGTTGCCGCTGGGCGGGAATATCCGCGCGGAAGTTGTCGCCCAGCGCCTCGCGCAGCGCCGGCACCAGGCGGGTCGGTGACTCCATCGCCTGCAGGTGGAGGTAAAGCAGACCGAGCCACGACAGTCCGAACAGCCAGAGCCCCGTCTGGGCAAGGTCGCGTTCAAAGACGCCGAAAAAGGCCGGTACGACGGTCAGGCTTACCTGCCAGATCAGGTGGAGCATGGCCAGTTCACCGCAAAGCCACGCAGCGAGAAAATACACGGGGACAGCCCAGCCGATGCGCCGGGCCTGGACAATGGCCGTAACGGTGCAAAAAAGACTGAGTAGCGCGAGAATGAAATACAGCGTTGCCATGATGCCGGGCTCCATGGGCAGGATTGAATTGCCCGACATTCTAAGGCACGAAACGGGCACTGCGCAGCCCCTTGTTGCGCCACCCGACACCATTGCGTAACGTAGCAGCCCCGAGGCGAAGCCGGATACAGACAATGACAGTAAATGTTGGCGTGGTCATGGACCCCATCGAGTCCATCGCGTACAAGAAAGATTCCACCATGGCGATGCTCTGGGCCGCGCAGGATCGCGGCTGGTCATTGCACTACATGGAGCAGTCCGACCTGTTTCTGGACCGCGGCACTGCCCGGGCGCGAATGGCGCCGCTGAAGGTGTTCCGCGATCCACAGCGCTGGTTTGAACGCGGCGAGTACCGCGATCAGGACCTGTCCGAACTCGATGTCATCCTGATGCGCAAGGATCCACCCTTCGACAACGAGTACATTTACAGTACCTATATTCTCGAGGCAGCCGAACGCACCGGTACCCTGGTCGTCAACCGCTGCCAGAGCCTGCGCGATTGCAATGAGAAAGTGTTCGCCACGCAGTTTCCCCAGTGTTGTCCTCCGCTTTTGGTAAGTGCCGACCAGGCGCGCCTGAAAGCGTTCCATGCAACCCACGAGGACGCCATCTTCAAACCGCTGGACGGCATGGGCGGCAGCGCCATTTTCCGCGTCAGGGCCGGGGACCCGAATGTTAATGTCATCCTGGAGACCCTGACCCGTGACGGTACACAGACCATCATGGCGCAGCAGTTCATCCCGCAGATTGAAGCCGGGGACAAGCGCATTCTGGTCATCAATGGCGAGCCAGTCCCCTACTGCCTGGCCCGGGTGCCCCTGGCGGGCGAAACCCGGGGCAACCTGGCCGCCGGCGGGCGCGGTGTTGCGCAGCCGCTGTCTGATCGAGACCGGGAAATTGCCGAGACGGTGGCCCCTGCCCTGGTCGAGAAGGGCCTGCTGTTTGTCGGGCTGGACGTGATAGGGGACTATCTCACAGAAATCAACGTCACGAGTCCCACCTGTATTCGGGAAATTGACGCAGCATATGATCTGGACATTGGTGGACAACTGATGGATTGTATAGCTGGGGAATTGAAAAAAATGCGGTAAAAACCGCAATCGGGGCCTATGTATTACCTCGCCGAGGGGGAAGACCAGCACTCGCGCTTTCGCAACGCCGTGATCATGGCACTGGTTGCCCATGCGCTCGTGATTCTGGGCGTGTCATTCGACGCCAGCAAGGCCGCCAGCAGTCCGCGCCAGATCGAAATTACCCTCGCGACCCGTCCGAGCCTGTCGGCCCCCCAGGAGGCTGACCGTCTGGCTCAGGCAGACCAGGTCGGCAGTGGGAACAATGACGCCGTCACAGAGATTTTGAGCGCCGCCTCCGCGCCGGCGATGGCGTCTCAGCGCCAGACACAGAACAGCCAGCGGCAGGACCGGCACACGCGCCAGGACTCCACCGCACTGACCACTACCGCCAGAGCCCGCCACAGCGTCGCTCAGGAAGAGGCACAGAAGGCGGCCTCCGAACTCACCGGGATCAGCCCCGAGGTGGATCGCCTGTCGCAGGAGCTGGCCAATCTCGAAGCGGAACTGTCGCAGCAGACCCGCTTGCTGGCGGAGCAACCCAGGGTACGTCGACTAACCGCGGCATCGGCAAAGCAGTCGGCCGACGCGGCTTATCTACTGGACTGGCGGCGCCGGCTGGAAGCCGTTGGCAACCAGTACTATCCCGAAGCCTCGGTGCGATACGGCATTTACGGTAACGTCAAACTGATGGTCGTGATTCGCGCCGACGGCAATCTCGAGGAGGTCAAAGTGCTGTCCTCCTCCGGCTATGCGGTGCTCGATGAAGCGGCGATCAAGGTCGTCCGTATGGCCGCCCCCTACTCGCCCTTTCCCACTGAACTTCGCGCCACCACCGACAAGCTCGAAATCATCCGCACGTGGCAATATCTGGAAAACCAGCTAAGCTCAGCTCAGGGGTAAGCAAAAGCACAGCGTTTTATGGCCCGCGAACACCCCCGGAGATCACGCCCTCATGGGATTACGCAACAGCATCAGCACCGCGCATAGCAGTGACAGCCTGAGAGACCACTTTCTGTTGGCGATGCCGGGCCTGTCATCCGGGATTTTTTCGCAGAGCATTACCTACATTTGTGAGCACGGCGAGAGCGGTGCGATGGGCATTGT
>CAYGOX010000221.1:0-962 GCA_964351485.1 uncultured Halioglobus sp. | reverse complement strand
AGCTTACGGTAGGCGAAATTTTCGAACACCTGCAAATCAATATCATCAATGATTTCTCCGACACACCGGTCCTCGCCGGCGGCCCAGTGCAGATGGACCACGGCTTCGTCCTGCACCGACACGGCAACCGGCAATGGGAATCATCGCTGAAAGTCACCGACGAAATCACCCTGACGACCTCGCGGGATATCCTGCGCGCCATCGCCGGAGGCGACGGCCCCCCGGATCACCTGATTGCGCTGGGCTATGCCGGGTGGGCAGCGGGCCAACTCGAACAGGAGCTGGCGGACAACGCTTGGCTTACCCTGCCCGGCGATGCCGATATTATTTTTTCCACATCGTCAGAGGAACGGCTCGGTGCCGCCGCGGCCATGTTGGGCATCGACATGAATCTGATCTGCGGCCAGGCCGGTCACGCCTGACACTCCACACCCAGACTTACGCATGACCGCTAAACCACGCGCCGTGATGGCCTTTGACTACGGCCTGCGCCAGATTGGCGTTGCCGTTGGCAACACACTCCTGGATACGACACAGGCGCTACCGGTCCTGGCGGCCCGCGATGGCGTACCTGACTGGTCCGCGCTCGGGACCCTTATTGAACAGTGGCAACCGGATCTACTGATCGTCGGCGATCCGATCAACATGGACGGCACCGACAGCGAACTATCCGGACGCGCCCGCAAGTTTGGTCGACGGCTTGAGGGGCGTTTCAATCTATCCGTGCAAATGGTGGACGAGCGACTGACCAGTTTCGAAGCAAAATCCGCCGCCCGCGACGCGGGTCATCGCGGTGACTATAAAGCGGCACCGGTGGACAGTATTGCCGCGGAGCTGATTCTCAGAACCTGGCTGGCCGAGTCCGGCAGCCAGGAGTAGCCGCGCAGCCTTTAGTGGTTGCGCTGCTGGAAGTGGGAGCCCTGCCCCGGCTCATCGTAGGCCAGGCCAAGATCGTCGCCACT
>CAYGOX010000220.1:0-6766 GCA_964351485.1 uncultured Halioglobus sp. | reverse complement strand
GCGATTGTCTTCGAGGACATCCCGTGGCGGACCGAACTCGCCGGGCGGCAGGCTCGGGAAATAGAAAATCCGCTCGTTCACGAAGCCCTTGGTTTCATCGTCGGTGTAGCGCAGGCCGGCGGTGAAGCTGAACTGGTCATTGATCTCGTACGTGCCCTGGGCATACGCCGCCTTGTTGGTGTACTCCACGCCGCCGGGGGTGCGCTGCAGTGCGCCGGCACCGAGTGGGTCGCTGCAGCGGAAGTCCGCCGGGTTTGAGGACTGGATGGTCGCCTGGTCGCAGGAGACAAGCGCCGGTGATTGCGAGCCGTACACGCCACCCGGTTCGCTGCTTTCGTAGTACAGGCCGGCCTGCCAGACGAGTTGTCCATCGAGGCTCTCGACCTGCACCTGCAGTTCCTCGACGAGGGTTTCCTGGTCGGTCGTGGGATAGTCATTCGCGAGGCCGACCTGCTGGAAAATAAAGTCGGCGCCGGAGAACTTCCAGTTGGTGCTGAAGACCGCGCCGTGTTGTTTGGTTTCCAGTTCACCGTAGGCCAGGATGTTTTTCACCAGTACCGCGTCGTTCACTTCCCAGCTCGTGGTGTTGATCGCCTGCCAGAACTCCTGCTTGTTGACGGGGTTGGGGACGAAGTTATAGGTGTCGTAAAAGCCGCGCTGGCCGGCTGCGATACGCGCATCGAGATCGTCCTGGCAGAAAATAACGCCCAGCGGGGCCGCCGGGTTGCAGTCGATCAGCTTGCCCGGGTAGCCGTTGTTGTCCGACTCGGAGTAGCGCACGATGGTGTAGTTCTCCATCGCCTCGGTGATGTTCCACAGCGTGCTCACCCGGAAGGACGTGTGGTCGGAGTCGGCGAAGTCGTCCGGGCCAATGCCGGAGAAGTTGTCGATATAGCCATCGCGCACCTGTCGATCCACGCCCAGGCGCACCTTGAAATTCTCGTGCAGCGGCATATTGACCACGGCCTGCGCGCGCCGCAGGTCGTAGTTGCCGACTGAGCCCTCGATGTAACCCTCCCACTGGTCGGTCGGGGGGTTCGGCGTGAGCAGCACCGCGCCGCCCGTGGTGTTGCGCCCGAACAGGGTGCCGGTCGGTCCCTTCAGGACCTGCACACTGCCCAGGTCGTAGAGATCTCCCGGCGGTGCGCCGTCGCCGGACTGCGTCGCATTGGCACCGCGCAGCGCCACCACCTCGGCAAAGTAGACCCCGACCGAGGCCGTGGTGCGCAGCTCCTGCTGGAAGCCGCGAATAGCAAACGTCGCGTTGTCGGTGCCGAAGCGGTTGTTGACCTGCAGGCTGGGGGTGTAGGTCGCCAGGTCTGCCAGGCTGGTGATATTGGTGTCGTCCAGTTGCCGCTGGTTGAATACTGTCATGGAGGCGGGGACATCAGACAGCAATTCCTCCCGCCGCCGCGCCGTGACGATGACTTCCTCGAGTACGGAAAACTGCGCACCGGCGTCGCGTTCACCGGTCTGCGCGAGTGTCTGGGCGGCGGCCAGGCTGCCCAGGGATGTCGCAATGAGTGCGGCTGGCAAGTAGCGTGTGGTCATAGCGTGCGATACCTCTTTTTAAAGTTATGGATCGGGTTTTTTTAGACGTTGCGGTTCAGGGTTTTTTCAGGCGATAGGCCATGACCGAATCGCCCATTTTTGACATGTACATGGTGTGGCCCCCGGCGGGCATCACCACGTACTGCTGGCCGTCGACTTCATAGCTGACCGGGACGGCGGTCCCGGCCGCGGGCAGTTTTGTCTGCCACAGGACCTCACCGGTCTGCAGGTCGAAGGCCCGGAAGCGGTTGTCCAAAGAATAGCCGATAAATACCAGGCCGCCCGCGGTGACCAGTGGAGCGCCCGCGCCGGGTGTACCGATCTGGCCGAAATTCCAGCTCACGGGCAGGCCGAGCATGCCGGCGATGCTGCCCAGCGGGACTTCCCAAAGGATTTTCCGGTGGGTCAGGTCCACTGCGGTCAATGCCGCAAAGGGTGGCTTGGAGCAGGGGCCCGGCGCCGTGAGCGGGGAGATCTGGTAGTGGTAGTTCGAGCCGGCCACCGGGAATTTGAAGGTCATCAGTTCCTCGCCGAGGCTGTCCTCGGCGGTGGCGCCTTCCTGCGCCGGCATCAGTTTCACGACCATGGGCATGCGGTTGGTCGGTACGACCATGATGTTGCTCTGCGGGTCGATACCCGCGCCGCCCCAGTTGGGGCCGCCGCCCGCGGCGGGCGAAAAGATGGTGCCCTGTTCGCTGGGCGGCGTGAACAGGGGGCCGGTCAACAGCGATTCCACCTTGCGGCGGCACAGCCAGCGGTCGATCGGTGTGAAGCCCCAGACGTCATCCTCGGTGAATCCCAGTTGCATGATAGAGGGCATGCCGACCGGGAAGGGCTGGGTCGGCGACAGGACTTCTCCGGCCACCGCGCCGCCCTGCGGCACCGGGCGTTCCTCAATCGGCACCAGCGGTTCACCGGTGGCGCGGTCGAATACGAAAATCAGTCCTGTCTTGGTGTTTTGCAGGACTGCCGGGATGCGCCGGTCGCCATCGTGGAAGTCAAACAGCAGCGGCTGGGCGGGGAGGTCGTAGTCAAACACATTGTGGTGCACGAACTGGAAATGCCAGGCCACCTCGCCGGTCGCGCCGCGCAGTGCCACCAGGCTGGTGGAATACAGGTTGTCGCCGGCGCGGCCGCCGCCGTAGAAATCCCCGGACGGGCTGGTGGTGGGCAGGTAAACGAGGTCCAGCGCGTTGTCCACCGACATGTCAGACCACACGTTGCCGCCGCCGAAGCCTTCCGCCGTGCCGCGTTCCCAGGAGGCGGCGGCCGGGTCGTTCGGATCGCGCGGCAGCGGATCGAACTCCCAGCGCTGCTCGCCGGTGCGCGCATCAAATGCCAGTATGCGGCCACTGGGTGCGTCGACGCGCTGGTTGTCCGCCACGGATGAGCCCACCACGACCACGCCGTTCACGATAGCCGGGCGGGAGGTGATCATCAGTTCACCTTCCATGATCTCGGGTTTGGTGGGATAGATCTGGACCTGGCCCTGGGTGCCGAAATCCTGGCAGCGACGGCCGTTGGCGGCGTCGATTGCAAACAGGCGGTTGTCGGCTGCACCGAGAAAAATTCGCATCGCGCAGGCAGCGCCCGGCTCGGCTTCCGGATCGGTCCAGGAGGCGATGCCGCGACATTTTTTCATGCCGAATTCCGGGCTCTCGGGGTCGAAACGCCAGCGCTCCTCGCCCGTGGCGGGGTCCAGCGCGGCCAGTTGCCGGCCCGGCGAACAGATCACGAGATTGCCGGCGATGAGGCTGGGCTGGTCTTCGAAGGCGATGAGGCGTCCGGCCTCGTCGTCGCCGGCGACATCGCCGGTGTGGTACTCCCAGGCCAGTTCCAGTTCGGTGACGTTATCGCGGTTGATCTGGCTCAGCGGCGAATAGCGGTTGCCCAGTGGGTGGCCGAGATCGGTCTGGTTCGCGGGCGCCGCGTTCGCGGTTGTGGCCACTAGCGCCAGTGCGCCTGTCAGGGTGAAAACCCGGTTCAGCATTTCGGTTGCTCCTGCTTGTTCTGGTTAGTCAGGGATGGTCGCCGGATTGCGCTGCCTCAGAAACCAGGCGCACCAGCCAGGTGATGGTTTGCACCGCTTTTTCGGGCGGCAGTTGCCAGGCCTCCACCAGGCGCTCGTACAGCATCGGGTTCCAGAAGACGTCCATCGCGGCGGCGATGGCGCGGGTGTCGGCCTCGTCGCTGTCAGGCAGCGCGCGGGAGACCGCGGCCTGCAACATGTCCCGGCGGTACTGGTCGATAGAGGCGAAGGTCGGGTCCTCGACCTTCTCAGGCTGGATCGAAAAGGACGACAGGTGCGAGTACATCAGCTCGATGACGCGGTGGAACTCACCCATCGCCATGCCTTCAAGGTCGACGCCAGATTCCTCCACGAGGCGTTCGATCACGGCGTCGCGCAGTTGCCGCTCGGTGGGAAAGTAGCGCTGCACGGTGCGTTCGCTCACGCCGGCGCGTTCGCCCACGGCAGCGGCGGTGAGGTTGGTCCAGTCCCAGGCGTGAAACCCGTGCACGAGCTCCGACCCGGCGCTCACGATGCGCTCGCGCGTATCCCGCGACTGCTGTTCACGCAGCGGACTGTTGTACCTGCGCTTGGTTTTCGCCGGTTGATGGGTGGTCTGATTGACGGGTTTGGTGGCTGGCATCGCTTTCCCGGCCTGTGGCCAATGTGCCCTGCGGTGGGCTTGAGTGACGTCGACTGGAGCAGAACTGTGCGCCAAATTATCGGGCATGTCTATATTGATGTCGCTCTGGTGACGTGATTTAATGAACAACACTGTTGAACCCTGAGCAGGGATTTCGGGCGTGGTTTCGCCGCCTGAATCCGGTGCCGAGACGACCATGCCGATCACCCAATACAGCTCCCCGACCTCCATTGCGGAGGCCTTGCACACACTTGCCGGCGCTGGCGGCGCCAGGCCCCTGGCCGGCGGTACCGACCTGCTGGTACAGGCCCGACTCGGGCTGGGCGCGACGGAGCACGCCGTCGATCTCAAGAGTATTCCCGAACTGATGACGCTGACCCTGGACGATGCCGGCCTGCGCCTTGGCGCGGCAGTACCGGCCGCTCAGATTACTGCACACGCCGGAATCGGGCAGTGGTTTCCGGGCTTCCAGGAGGCTGTCGGCCTGATCGGCTCGAGCCAGGTGCAGGGCCGGTGTTCCGCCGGTGGCAACCTGTGCAACGCCTCGCCTGCGGCCGACAGTGTGCCGGCACTGATCGCCAACCGGGGTGTGTGCCATATCACCGGGCCGACGGGCAATCGCACCGTCGCGGCCGAGGAATTCACTACCGGTCCTGGCAGCCACTGCCTGGCGCCGGGGGAAATACTGGTGGCGCTGGAGCTGCCGGCGCCGCCACCGCGGACCGCCGATGCCTACCTGCGCCTGATTCCGCGCACCGAGATGGATATCGCTGTTGCCGGGGCGGGCGTCTCGATCACGCTCGACGAGAATGGTGTCTGCAGCGCCGCGCGCGTTTGCATTGGTGCGGTGGCGCCCACGGCGCGATTGGTACCGGATGCCGCTGCTGCCCTGGTCGGCTCGACGCTGGACGAGCAGAGCCTGCGGGCCGCGGGCGACGCAGCCTCTGCGGCGGCGTCCCCGATCAGTGACAAACGCGGCACCGCCGACTACCGCCGCAAGGTGGTGGGTGTGCTGGTGCGCCGCGCGGCCGCCATCGCGCGCTCGCGCATAGAATGGACGGAGTAACCCAAGCATGACGACCCAACCCAGGAAAATTCATGTCACGACCACGGTGAACGGCGAGCCGCGCGAGTTCCTGTGCGAGCCGTCCCAGGTACTGTCTGACGTGTTGCGCAACCAACTGCAGCTGACCGGCACGAAAGAGGGGTGCACGACCGGCGACTGCGGCGCCTGCACGGTGGAAGTGGACGGCGCGCTGGCCTGCGGGTGCCTGGTGCTGGCCGCCGAGGTTGAAGGGCGTCGCGTGGACACGATCGAAGGTGTGGCCCAGGACGGGAAACTGCACCCGGTGCAGCAACAGCTGCTGGAGAACGCGGGGCTGCAGTGCGGTATCTGCACACCCGGGGTGGTGGTCGCCGCTCGGGCGCTGCTGGCGCAGAACCCGGACCCGACCGAGGAAGAGGTGCGGTACTGGCTGGCCGGCAACCTCTGCCGTTGCACCGGCTACGACAAGATTATTCGCGCGGTACTCGATGCCGGCGCGATCATGCGAGGCGCGTAAAACGTGAACACCCAGGTGAAAACGCAGTTCAACGTGGTGGGTACCCGGCCGGTCCGTCCCGACGGGGCGGACAAGGTAACGGGCAGGGCGCTGTATGGCGCCGACCTGAATCTTCCGGGGATGCTGCACACGGCCTTCGTGCGCAGTCCCCATGCCCACGCCGTGATCGAGTCGATCGATTTCTCCGAGGCGCTGGCCATGCCCGGTGTGATGGCGACCATGACCGCCGAGGATTTGCCCGATCCCGGCGACAAGCTTATGCAGGGTGCCGAAATCGAGATGAAGCTGAGCGACATGTCGCCGGTGATCATGGCGCGCGGCAAGGTGATGCACCACGCCCAGCCGGTAGCGGCCCTGGCGGCCACCTCGGCCAGTCTCGCCGCCGAGGCCGCGAAACGCGTGAAGGTGACCTACAAAGTGCTGCCGCACGTACTCGACATGCACGCGGCGCTGGCCGACGATGCCCCGGTACTCCACGACAACGTGTTTACCCAGGGTGTCGACCCGGTGCCCGAGACACCGTCGAACCTGTCGGTGGACATGAAGCTGGAGATGGGTGACGTCGAGCAGGGCCTGGCCGAGGCCGACGTGGTGCTCGAGCGCACCTACCGCGTGCCGATGTGCCACCAGGGCTACATCGAGCCGCACGCGGCCGTGGCCAGCGCGGACGAAAACGGCCGCGTCGAAATCTGGTGCTGCACGCAGGGACCGTTCGTGGTCCGCAACTTCACCTCGCAGCTCACCGGCATTGAACCGGGCAAGATCAAGGTGACCGCCTCGGAAATCGGCGGCGGTTTTGGTGGCAAGACCACGGTTTATCTCGAGCCGGTGGTGGCGATCCTGGCGCTCAAGGCCGGCCGTCCGGTGAAAGCTGTGATGAGTCGCGAGGAAGTGTTTCGTGCGACCGGTCCGGTGTCCAACGCCGAGACGCGCGTGCGCATCGGTGTGAAGAAAGACGGCACCCTGACCGCGATCGACACCGACATCCTGATGGATTCCGGC
>CAYGOX010000219.1:0-6766 GCA_964351485.1 uncultured Halioglobus sp. | reverse complement strand
CCACCGGGACGCGAGAATGAACGCTACACTGTATGAACCATAACAAGCGATAACCACGGGCGCGCCCTCGCGCCCCTGACAAAGAGACCCGCACTATGCAAGAACCCAAGCATTTGAAACGTCGCACCCTGCTCAAGGGCATCGCTGCCAGCTCGCTCGTTCCGCTGCTGGGCGCCAACCTGGTGGGCTGCTCAGGCGACAATAACGGCGGAAGATTGGGCAGTGTCCTGGGCGACTTCCTGCACGGCGTCGCCTCGGGCGATCCGCTCGCCGACCGCATCATCCTCTGGACCCGCGTCACGCCGCAAACCGAGGGTCGCGCGGGGGTGGCCTGGCAAATCGCTACCGACGAGCAGTTCTCGAATGTCGTGGGCGCCGGCTCCGGTGTGACCGACGCGTCGGTGGACTACACCGTCAAGGTCGACGCCACGGGCCTGGCCCCGGATACGCCGTACTACTACCGCTTCCGTATCGGCGACACCTACTCACCCACCGGGCGCACCCGGACGCTGCCCGAGGGCATGGTCGCCGGCGCCGCCTTCGCGGTGGTCTCCTGCTCCAACTACCCCGCCGGGTTTTTCAACGTGTACCGCGAGGTCGCCAACGCAGACGTGGACGCCGTGTTGCACCTGGGCGACTACCTCTACGAATACGACCGCGACGGCTATGCCAGCGAGAACGCGGCCGCGCTGGGGCGCGAGGTGAACCCGCCCGGTGAAATCCTGTCGCTGTCGGACTACCGCACACGCTACGCGCAGTACCGCACGGACGAAGACCTGCAGGCCGCGCACGCGGCGCACCCGTTCTTCATCGTCTGGGATGATCACGAGGTCGCCAACGATGCGTGGCGCGAAGGCGCGCAGAACCACACCGAGGGCGAGGAAGGCAGCTTCGTGGAGCGGCGCATGCACGCGATACAGGCCTGGTACGAGTGGCTGCCGGTGCGGCCGCCCTCCTCCATGCAGGACATCATCTACCGTCAGTTCCAGTACGGCGACCTGATCGACCTGCTGATGCTGGACACCCGCATCATCGGCCGCGACGAGCAGTTCGAGTACCAGGATTTTGCCACCGGCGGCATGATCGACGTCGCCAGCGCTCGCGCGGGATTCGGCGACAGCAACCGGACCCTGCTCGGCGCTGATCAGCTGGGCTGGCTGCGTGAGCGCCTCTCGGGCAGCACGGCCCGGTGGCAGGTACTGGGCCAGCAGGTGCTGCTGGGCCGCTATCACCTGCCCTCGCCCATTATGGAAGCGCTGGACCCGAGCCTGTCCACAGACGGGGCGCTGGAGCGCGGTACCGCGGCGGTACTCGAGGCGATTACAGCCAAGAACACCCCGCCGGCCGAGCGCAGCGCTGAACAGGTGGCGCTGCTAGAATCCGCCATCCCCTACAACCTCGACGCCTGGGACGGCTACGAGCATGAACGCGATGCGTTGCTGGAATTCGCGCGCCAGTCCGGTAGCAAGCTGGTCACCCTGGCCGGCGATACCCACAACGCGTGGAACACGCAGCTCACCACCGCGCAGGGCGATATTGCCGGCGTGGAGTTCGCCACGGCGAGCGTCACCTCACCGGGACTGGACGACGCGCTTGGCGCCGAGGCCGCCGGACTGTTCACGCCGCTGGTCGCAACCCTCGTGGACGACCTGGTGAGCGCCGACCTTTTGCGGCGCGGCTACCTGGAGGTGCGCTTCACACGCGATACGGTGACTGCCAACCACCACTTCGTCACGACCATCGCATCGCGTGACTATGCAATCGATGAAGAGGCCGGACAGACGTTTACGGTCAACCGCGAGGATATGGTGCTGGCGTAGAAGCTGGTTTGATAACCCGCTCAAGCACTAACTCAAAAACGAACTCAAGCACTAGGGCCGCGAAATCCACTCACCGAGATCCACGTCGTAGAACCAGCGTGGATCATCGGTGCCCTCGATGTAGTACAGCAGGTGGCCCGTGGTGGCATCGTAGACCTGGGGATAGGAGGACTGGCTGGTCCACCACCACCCGTCACCGGTCGACCACAGCCACATCGCGTCCGGGTCGTCGTTGAAGGCGAACATCCAGTCGTGCTCGCGGTGCAGGATCAGCGGGTAGACGCTGTCGTTGAGATAGCCCAGCCACGTCATGCGCCAGGTGCCGGTGGGATCCCACGGCGCATCCTTGAACGGCGACTGTTCCTTTTTGGGTTTGAGCACCAGGACAAAACCGCCGCGCGGAGCCAGTGTGACGTTCAGCGTACTGGTAAAGTTGAGATCGGACAGGGTGTTGACCAAGGCATCGGGCGTCGCGCCCTGCTCAATCAGCTGCGCCGAATAAAAATTATTGGCGAAGTCGCCCAGGACAACCGACACCGTGCGCGCCGTCGCCTCGCCGTTGATGCCGCTGACATACCACCGCTCGCCGCTGCGCCGCGCGATCACCGCGTGGCTGTCGGGCGAACCTTCCAGCAGCAGGGTTTCATCCCAGGTGGTTGGCAGTTCGGCCAGGTAGTCGGCGACATAGGGCGCGCCGGTAAACAGCGCGCGGTAGCCGGCCTGCCCGTCGCTGTCGGCCTGATCGGCAAACACCTGCAGGGCCGATTCAAACAGGCCGGCCAGCGCAAGCTGGTGCGCGTGGCTGATGCCCTGCTGGGTGAGTGCGGCGTCGAATGTCAGCGGCGTGTAATCCATCGACCCGACCACATTGCGGGTAAAGACCAACCGCACGTTATCCATGGCCGTCGGCCCGGCAAGCCACTTGTAATATTCTGCCCCCAGCACTGCCTCGCTGGTCACCAGATTGGGAAACTCGCGATGCCAGCCGCGCGGGACCGTTGAACCGTGAAAGTTGACCAGCAGGTTGTGCTGCGCGGCAGCCTCGAGCAGCGCGCGGTACTGCGCAATGCGCGCCTGCTTGTCACTGCGGAAGAAATCGATCTTGACCCCCGCGACGCCCCACTGGGCGAGCTGAGCAAACTCCGCCTGCATCTGCGCCGGCGTATCGAGCAGGTCGCGCGGCCCCAGCGGTATCGTGTTGTGACTGCCGCCGGAGTTGTACCAGACGAACACGCGGATATCCTGCGCCGCCGCGTACTGGACCAGGTCGAGCAGTTCACCGGCTGCCCACTGGTCCCAGCCCTCGTCCACCACGATGTAGTCCCAGCCAAACTGGGCGGCAAAATCGACATACTCGCGCTGCAGGGCCGGTGTACCCGTGCCCTGGCGCCACCAGGACCAGGCGGCCTTGCCCGGCGCAATCCAGGACGTATCACCACTGAAAGCTGTATGTAAAGGCGACGACAGGTGCGTCACCAGGTCGGTCTCGACAATGCTCGCCAGGCTGCCGACAGCAACCATTCGCCAGGGCGTGGTCAGCGGCAGGCTGGTGGCGGGCTGAACGGGGTTTGCCGCATCGCCCTCACCGGGCGAGGGGAAGCGATGCAGGTAGACGTTATCGGTGGCGTCACCATCGAGACGCGACGCGGCGTAGGTTTCGTCCAGGCCGGCCTCGTGCAGCAACAGGTAATTGGCAGCCCCGGGCAGTGCGAACAATGCGGGGAAGTAATAGCCTTCGGGATACAGGCTGGTCCCGGCAGGCTGTGGCACATACGGGACTTCGTAACTGGGTTCGTAGGTAGCCGGGGCCTGCGCCGGAGCGAGATAACCGGTGGCACCGGCCGGCACACGAAAGCCGGTCGATTCACCCAGCACTGAAATCGCCGCGGTACCGGGCACGTGGTAGCGCAGTGCGACGCCGTCATCGAACACGCGCAGCTGGAGTTCAAGGCGATCGCCGGCCGTGTTATCGATCGCGACCGTTAGAGCATTGGCCGTATACGCGAGGTCGCTGCGCTTGCCCACCGCGAGCGTGTAACTGTCCGACACCGCAACCGTACTGGTCGAGACAAGTGCCAGATCCTGCGTAAACGCACGGTCGGACAGTGTGATACCCAGGGGCGACCAGTCCAGCACCGTGGCGCCGTCGAGTGTCACCGAGTAGTAGAGGTACTGACCCGACGGGTAGCGCGCAACGGTGGCGCCGAGATCGAGCCGGTCAAGTGTCAGAACAATACGGCCATCGGGGGAACTGACCTGCGCCCACTGCGCCTGAACAGACGGGGCGGCCACCAGCAACGTCGTCGATACCAGTGCGAGCAACACCGTGTCGCGCAATCGGCGAAGCAGGCAATGACAGTACGAGAACGGGTTGACCACGGGATACCACCTGGCGCGGATACCGGGAGATACAGGACCCGGCAGACATAGAACACTTTCAGAGTAGCCCGAAGGCCCCTTCCAGACAACCGTGAGACGTGGAAGCGTGGCCCAGTGCACACTCCACCGAATGAGTCGCCGCAGTTGACCTTCCCACATCCGTTGCTAGACTCAAGGTATTGTAAAACAAAACGATTTTTGCGCCTCGTCAGTGCGAAAATCGACAGGTTTGTAAAAAATGCTGACACTTCGCCCTGCCCTCGCGGGCCTCACCGCGGGACTCCTGCTGGTCCTCGCCTTTTCCTTTCCCGCTCGCAGCGCACCATTGTGCTCGGGCACAACCACCGTAGCCGCCCTGGGTGCCACCGGTTGCACCTTTGAAAACCTCACGTTTTCAAATTTTGAACTGACCGGGTTTCGCCTGCCTGCGGCGGGCCTGAGCGCGCTGGAATTTTTTGCACCCGAGGACATCCTGGTGCGGGTTGTAAACACGCCCCTGCCCATCAACTTCGTCGAGCGTATTCCCGGCATTGGCCTGGTCCTGCTGCCAGCCGACCCGGACTACTGGGTAGCCGGCCCGGGGTTTCCCGCGGGGTTCGAGTTCGACCTGAGCTACGTCATTACTGCAACCGGCGCGAGTTTCGACCGCTACCAGATTCGCGGAGCCGGCAACGGATCCTCGCTGACCAGCGGCGCCTGGCGGGCGCAACTGGATGTGGACCGCGGCGACGGGTTGCAAACCACGAGTAACCGCGGGCCATTCGGTGAGATCGGAACTGTCGATCCCAACCTCGCCAGGATTCATGTCACCAGTTCTGCTGCGGCCACGAGCGAGCCCGGCGGTGGCAGTGCCTTTATGACCGCCATGACCAGCGTGTTCACGCTTGGACCGGCGCCCGTGCCCGCGCCCGGCACCCTGACACTCGCTTTGGTTGCGTTGGCAGGCCTGGCGGCGCGTCGTCGCACACAGCGGGGTTGATCTGATTATGAGCGCTTATCACATCGTAAATGGCAGCAGATCGCTGCTGATCGCAGTGGCCACCCTGGTGAGCCTGTTCCTGTTCGCCCTGCCCCGCGCAACTGCGGCGCCACTGTGCAGTGGTCCAACGAGCGTCACCGATCTCGGGTCGGAAGGCTGCACCTTCGACACACTGACGTTTTCCGACTTCAGCTTCAGTGGGCAGACGGGCAACCCCTTCAGCCCGATCCTGATCAACCCGGACGATGTGCTGGTCGAAATGTTTGATACCGCGCTGACCGAATCCATTCTCAACACGGTGCCCGCCATCGGGTTGCGCATGACACCGCGCGATCCGCTGGACTGGCAGACCGAGGGGCTGTTCAGCAGTGTGAACTTCGCCCTTAGCTATGTCGTCACCAGCATCGGCGCAACGCTCGACCGGTACCAGGTCGGCGGCACCGGCATTCCCGGCTCCCTGCGCGGCGGCCGCTTCAGCGCCTCCATGACGGCTGCGGCAGGCGACATGCCCGTCTCCACCGGATCGCTCGGTCCTTTCCTGCAGATTGGCAACCTGACGCCCGGCACGACCACGACAGCGGTCACCACCAACGGCGCGGCCAGCCAGGGCATTGCGCTCGGCGGCACCACCTTTATCAGTTCAGTCACCAACATATTCACGGTCGTGGCTGCGCCGGTTCCCGTGCCGGGTTCGCTGGCCCTGGTTGCCATGGGAATTCTCGCGATAAGAAGGAACATGCGGTAACCTGCGCACCTCACATCGCGCCAAGGACACCCCATGCTGAACCTGAATAATTCCGCCCTGCTGCGGTCGCAACTCTATATCGACGGCCAGTGGGTCGACGCGAACAGCGGCGAGACTGTACCGGTCTTAAACCCGGCGACCCGCGAGCAGATCACAACGATACCGAACGGTGGTCTGGAAGAAACACGGCGCGCTATCGAAGCGGCAGACCGTGCATTCGGCACCTGGCGCAAGGTCGTGGCCAAGGAGCGCGGCGCAATCCTCAGGCGCTGGTTCAACCTCATCATGGAAAACCAGGAAGATCTCGCGAAGCTGATGACGGCCGAACAGGGCAAGCCCCTGGCCGAATCACGCGGCGAGGTGGCCTACGGCGCCGCGTTCGTCGAATGGTTTGCCGAGGAAGGCCGTCGCGTCTACGGCGACACCATCAGCGCGAACAACCCCAACCAGCGGATCGTCACGCTCAAGCAACCGGTGGGCGTGGTCGCGGCGATCACACCCTGGAACTTCCCCGTGGCAATGATCACCCGCAAGGTGGCCCCGGCGCTGGCGACCGGTTGCACTATCGTGCTCAAACCGGCCACGGAAACGCCGCTGTGCGCCCTCGCGCTGGCGGAACTTGCGGCCCAGGCCGGTGTGCCACCCGGCGTGTTCAGCGTGGTGGCCGGCAAACAGGCGCGTGTCATCGGCGGCGAAATGACCGGCAACCCGCTGGTGCGCAAGCTCACCTTTACCGGCTCCACCGAAATCGGCAAGGTCCTGATGGAACAGTGCGCCGGCACGGTCAAGAAAACCTCCATGGAACTGGGTGGCAACGCACCCTTTATCGTCTTCGACGATGCG
>CAYGOX010000218.1:5781-6809 GCA_964351485.1 uncultured Halioglobus sp. | reverse complement strand
ATCGAATTTTAGAAAAAAATATAATTCCCATAATACATATCATCCGCACCGAAACGGCCGCGAAATGCTTTATTTTCAGGGGTGCGACGCGGTCCCCATTTGCAGTTTATCCCGTCACAAACGCTGTGTTAGCCTGTGGATAACTAAAACGATAATGTTTGTGAAGGTGTAGAGTTATGTCTGCTTCATCCCGTCTGTGGTGCTCTGTTTCCCGGGCATCGCTGGTTACTGCGGCCACACTGGCCCTGTCCGGTTGCTTCCTTAGCGTAGGTAATCTCGGTGACAACGGCGGTACCGTCGTGGGTTCCATTTCTGCGCTCGGTAGCCTGAAGATTCAATGTGGCGCCGGTGGCACCAGGTGTGAGGGGACTTACCCGACGGTGGTCGAGACGCTCACTGCTGTACCGGAACCGGGCTTCGTGTTCGACCGCTGGACCGGCGCCTGCGCCGGCCAGGATGCAACCTGCGACCTCTCGCTGTTCAACGGTTTTCTCAGCGGTGCGGGCAACGGGTCGAGCAACACCTTTTTCGAAACGCAGGCGCACTTCAACTCCGCGCAGGTAACGATCAACCCGATTGCAGACCAACAGGTCAACCAGAACTTCGGCAGCTTCACCCTGCAGGCCAACGCGACCTCCGGCGCCGGCGCGATCACCTACAGCGTGACCAACAGCCGACCCGACGCCGTTAATGTTGCGATCAATGCCACGTCGGGCGAGCTGACCATCACGCCCATCGCCGACCAGTTTGGTAATGCCGACATCGAAGTGTCGGCCAGCGTGGCCGGCGGGCAGTCGTCGTCGACCGAATTTGCACTGGACGTCGCCATGCCCACCAACCCGGTGTTCGCCTGTGGTACCGGCGTTGAAACCGAGACTGGCGACACCCTTCCGGGCAGCTACACGCTGTTCGAGTTTGGCCAGACACGGCCGCTGGCGATTTCGCCCAACGGGCGCTACCTGTTTGTCACGAACACGCCCGCCAACTGCCTGGAAATCTACAACATCGAGCAGGATACGCCCGAGCTG
>CAYGOX010000218.1:3350-5771 GCA_964351485.1 uncultured Halioglobus sp. | reverse complement strand
AGCTGATCAGTAGCGTCTCCGTCGGCCTGGAGCCGGTCGCGGTCGCGGCCAAGAGCGATACGGAAGTCTGGGTCGTTAACGCCCTGTCCGACTCGGTGAGCATTGTCGACATCCGCCATCGCCCGCACGTGGCGCGCACGCTGCTGGTGGGCGACGAGCCGCGTGACATCGTCTTCGCCGGCCCTGACCGCAAGGCGTTTATCACTGCGGCGTATCGCGGCCAGAACCATCCGACGTTTGACATCGATGACATGTTTACGCCGGGTCTTGGCCGTGGCGATGTCTGGGTATTCGACAGCGACAACCCCGGCGCGGGCCTGGGCGGCACGCCCATTACCATTATCAACCTGTTCACCGATGCCCCGCGCTCGCTGGCGGTCAGCCCCGATGGCAATACCGTTTACGCTGCTGGTTTCTTCAGCGGCAACCAGACCACTTCGATCGACGCCGGCAGCGCCGCCGCGATTGGCAAGCCGGAACCCTCGGCCAACGTCGATGGCGATCCGGCGCCGGCAACCGCGCTGATCGTAAAATACAACGGCACCAACTGGGTGGACGAGGACGGCACCAACTGGAACTCGCAGGTGATGTTCGACATGCCGGACAAGGACGTGTTCGTCATCGACGCTGCGCCCGCCGTCCCGACACTGACCGGGGATCACAGCGGCGTCGGCACCACGCTGTTCAACATGACAGCAGCACCGGATGGCCGCATTTTTGTCTCCAATACCGAGGCGCGCAACGAGGTGCGGTTTGAAGGCGAGGGCACCAGCGCAACCACCGTGCGTGGCAACACCACGCTCAATCGCGTCACTATTATTGATGGCGCCACCGTGACACCGCACAACCTCAACAACCATATCGACTTCAACCTGCCGTTCGGCAGCCAGGTGTCTGCGTCGGACAAGGCCAAATCCACTGCGCAGCCCGGCGAGATGGTGTATCACAACGGCGAGCTGTGGGTGCTGTCCTTCGGTTCCAACAAGGTGCAGATATTCCCGGATCCGGCTGTTGCCGGCAGCGGTAACTGGTTCGACGCGCCCTATCTGGGTGAGGTCGGTGTCCAGCTCCCAGGTGGTGGTCCGGCCGGCATTGTCATGCAGGATTACCGCAACCGCGCCTGGGTTTACTCGCGCTACGATCACCAACTGTCGGTACTGAGTGCTGACATGAAGTTCGTTATCAGCACGGTCAACCTGTTCAGTCCCGAACCCGCCGTGGTCAAGGACGGTCGCCCGTTCCTGTACGACGCGCAACTCACTTCGGGTAATGGCACCGGCTCCTGTGGTTCCTGTCATATCTTCGGTGACCTGGATGGCCTGGCCTGGGATCTTGGCGACCCCGACGGACAGGTGGTGCCCAACCCCAACGCGTTCCTGCCTGCGTCTATTCCGCTGATTGGCAACCCCACCTTCCACCCGATGAAGGGACCGATGACCACGCAGACCCTGCGCGGTATTGCCGACAGCGGCCCGATGCACTGGCGCGGCGACCGGCCGGGACAGAACCCGGTCAATGGCGAATCCATGGAAGCTGCGGCATTCAAGGAATTCAACCATGCCTTTGTCGGCCTGGTGGGGCGCTCCAGCGTGCTCTCTGCGCCCGAGTTGCAGTCGTTTACCGACTTCGCCCTGCAACTTGTTCCGCCACCCAACCCGGTGCGGAACCTCGACAACTCGCTGACTGCAACGCAGGCGGCCGGCGCCAATATCTATTTCAACCAGGTCACCACCGGACTGGGTGGGTGTAACGACTGTCACCTGATGGACGAAAGCCAAAATGCTTTCGGTACCTCGAAAGAATCCACGTTCGAGGGTTTCCTGGTATCGCAGCTGTTCAAGATCCCGCACCTGCGCAACATGTACCAGAAGGTGGGCATGTTCGGCACCGCAATGGATAACCCGAACGAGACGTATGGCGGTGGCGACCAGATCAAGGGCTTCGGCTACCTGGCCGACGGTTCGATCGATACGATGATCAACTTCTTCTCGTCGCCGACATTCTTCTTCCAGGGGCCCGACCCCATCGCGCGGCGTCGCGTGTCCGAGTTCTCGCTGGTGTCAGAGACGAACCTGCGTCCCATCGTCGGACAGCAAGTCACGCTGACCAGCAGCAACGCCGCTGTGGCCGGGCCGCGTATCGACCTGCTGATAGCGCGGGCCCAGGCCGGCGACTGCGACCTGATCGCCTGGAGCAGCAGCAGTGCAGCCGGCGGTGCCGTCAGTGGTCGTATGCTGCCCGGCGGCAACTTCCAGCTCTCCGTGGGCCTGACCTGGACCGACGCGCAGATTCGCAACAACGTGGCGACTACCGGCGAGCCGGTGACCTACACCTGCGTCCCGGTTGGCAACGGCGTGCGCCTGAGCCAGGTACCCTGACGGATTTAATTCGACTCCCGCTCGATACTAGCGGTGCGGATGG
>CAYGOX010000218.1:0-3340 GCA_964351485.1 uncultured Halioglobus sp. | reverse complement strand
GATTCCCAACACAGTGGCGACTACGGGCGCGCCGGTGACCTACACCTGGGCCCCGCTAGGCAACGGCGTGCGCCTGAGCCAGGTGACCTGAGAAGAAGGGACTCGAAGCGATCAGCCCGGACCCTTGCTCGATATGAGCGGTGCGGACAGCTAGCCCGGTTTGCGGGACCGTGCGAGGCCATGGATGGCCGAGCCCGAGCAGCCATGGATGGCGCTTCAGCGTGTCCCGCAAAGCGGGCTAGCTGTCCACGCCGCGGATTTAGAACTATCTGGCTAAAAGCCGCCCGGATCACCGCCCCCGAAACGGGTATACCGAGGCAAACCGAATACTGTCCTCGTTATCAATCAGCGTCCCGTTAGGCACCTCCCCCGTGCGCGCGCTGATTTCCAGCATCGCCTGCCCCAGCTCCGTCGCCGTGATCACCAGTGAGCCCGGTTTGAGCAATACCTCGCCGAGGTGGTGCAGGGCGTTGGCGTTTTCACTGGTTGGCCGCACGAACGCCGAGCGGTAGCCGAAGGCGCGCATCCCGCGCGGCGCGCCCATCTCGGCCAGGGCGATTTCTGCGCGCCCTTTTTCGCGCGCCCAGTGCTGGGCGCCCTGCGCGTCTGTGCCCATGCCGGTGATGTAGTGGAACGACATCGGGCCCTGTTCACGCGCGGCAAGCCACGCGCGGGCGAAAGCGAGCGGGAAGTCGACATGGATGCGGGTATAGGTGTCATCGTCCATACCGATGGAGGTGGTGCCCAGGCCCCACAGGACAGTTGAAATGTCCGGGAGGATGTCGGCCAGCGGCGCGTAGTCGGTGAAGTCCGCACGCAGGCGCACCTCGAGTTTCGTGGTATCTCCCCCCGCCTCCATACGCGGCGAAAGGCGGCGCGTGATGGCGTAAACCTTGTCCACTTCAGGGTCTGCCAGCGCGGCTTTCAAAAAGCCGTCACCCACAGAGCCTGTGCCTCCAAACACTGCGACAACCCGGTTCGCAGTGGCATCGCGCTGTGCGTTCTGCGCCGGTTCAAGCGTGCCCAGCGTTGCCGCGCCCCATAGGTCCAGCAATACGATTAACACTGCAATCGCGATAAAAATAAGCGACACTGTTTTCTTGATTATCTGCATCACGACCTCCGCGGTTGACTGTCAGCGAGAGCTTTTCAAAGCGGCCGCCGTATTGCAAGGAGATGAACACCATGATTGAAGTGCACTACTGGCCCACACCCAACGGCAAGAAGCTGACCATCCAGCTCGAGGAGATGGGTGTCGACTACAAAATCACTTACTGTGAAATTGGCCGGGGCGCGCAGTTCGAGCCCGGGTTTCTGAAGATCAGCCCCAACAACCGCATGCCGGCCATTGTCGATCACGCACCGGCCGACGGTGGCGAGCCGCTGGCGGTGTTCGAGTCGGGCAGTTGCATGCTGTACCTGGCCGACAAGTACAACCAGTTCGGTGGCGAGGACCTGCGCGAGCGCTGGGAAGTGAACCAGTGGCTGATGTGGCAGATGGCAAACCAGGGCCCCAAGTTCGGCGAACGCGGCCACTTCGCGCGCCTGAAAGGTCGCGAGGGCGACCAGTCCTACGCCCTGCGTCGCTTCAGTGACGAAATGCATCGCCTGTACGGCGTGATGAACAACCGCCTCTACGATCGCCGCTACCTCGCCGGCGATAACTACACCATCGCCGACATGGCCTGCTATCCCTGGGTAGTGGGCTGGGAAGCGCAGGGTATCGACATCGACGAGTTCAAATACTTCAAGCGCTGGTTCAACCAGGTCAGCGAACGCGAGGCAGTGCAGTGCGGTATGGCCGTGGGCAGCGACCAGTCGCAGGATTACGGCAAGCTGTCGGAGGAACAACTGAAACAGGTGATCGCGCTGCTGTACAACCAGCGCGCGCGGCCTGCGCCGGAGAGTGGGGGCTTGGAGGAGTAGGTGGCTGATAGGTAGTGCTCAATTTGTGAACAGCTACCTATCTTCCGGCATTGGCGCTCCTCTATACTGATACGGAAACGTAGTTAGCCAGGATCAACGAGCGCACAGCCTTCGCCGCTTTATCGGTTTGTGTGGCTCACCTGAGGTGCGCTAATTGATGAAAACCGTTCTTTCTGGTCACCGCATGCTCCCATCCGCTGGAGATAGCCGGCGAGGGCGATATTATTTCTTCCAATGGCATGCACAACTGTTCGCTGGAAGAGCAGCCTTGCAGTAATTACATCACCGGCGACTATAACGTTACATACAAAGCCGAGCCCCGTGCGGGGTGGCGCTTTGACGGTTGGGAAGGCTGTGGCGATCAGTTTCCTGGCTGCACATTCAATATTCCCCGCTCGACAGTCGATCAGTTTATTGGCCAGGTAGCGCCGCCGTTGAGAGCGGTCTTTTCGCGTGAGCCTGCGCGGAAAAAAGTGATTATCATCCTGGATAATTCGGAGAGCATGGGGCTGCAATCTCAGGCGGGAGGCGAGAAACAGCCTTACGACTCGACCGCCACCTATGTCGATTCAGGGTTTGACGAAAACAATGTTTACTGGTCGGTTGGTTCCGACAAACCACAGGCGGACACTGGCCGTTATTTTGCAGCTTCCAGTAACAGGTGCGAATCCTCCTATGAGCCGCTGTCCACGGAAGGCTGGCTTTCGACGAAAGCAAAACGTTGGCAATCGGCTGACGGTAGCCTGGGAATAATTAGTGAGTTTGTCTGTAACGGAGATCAATTTTTTTATTGGTGTTTTCCTGATCCACCGGGTTGGGAAATCGAAACAAAAACAGGTTGGGTAGGAATTTCAGCCGGCTGGGAAAACTTATCTTCTAGCCACCGCTTTCCGTTGCATGTTGAATGTCAGGCAGATGTCTTGTCCGGGGAAAAGGGCAACGGACCAGGTCAACCGGTAGGACTTCCTTACCAACCGGCTGCTCCTGATGCGCCGGATGATCAGGCTTACACAACTTCGGGAGTTTCCAATGTAGTGTTTGAAGGCTCTACCTATAGGTGGTACTCGGCGCACTACCTGAATTGGTTTTACGACACGTCTATTGAGACGCAGCCCAAAACCCGTCTTGACCTTGTGCGGGAGGTTATTAGTGTTGCGGTTAGTACGCACACCTCGATTGATTTTGGTTTAGCCTTATTCAACGACAATACTGATGGTATCTTGAAGTATTATAGTTGTTGGCCCTATTACTGTTCAGCTACGAACATCGAAGAAGATAATGGTGGGCGAATAGTTCATGCACTCATCGAAGATATGACGGCAGCTGATCGTGATACTTTTTTGGAAAAAATGTCTATTGCTACACTGAGTGGATGGACACCTCCTCATCGACCAACACTCCCCGCACCGCCGCT
>CAYGOX010000217.1:0-6847 GCA_964351485.1 uncultured Halioglobus sp. | reverse complement strand
GTGTTGAACGGAACATAATCGTCGCCGGTGAAGTCGCGACTGATGATGATCTTCATCACTTCGGAGCTTCCAGCGTAAATGGTGGAAATCTTCGCGTCCGTATACTGCCTACTTATTGGGTACTCGTCCATATACCCGGCGCCCCCGTGCAGCTGGACACCCAGGTCGGCGGCCTTGACCTGCAGCTCGCTGGTCATCAGCTTGGCCTTGGCGGCATCGACTGCAGTGAGCTGGCCGGCGTTGAACGACTTGACGCAGTGGTCGACGTAGACCTGCGCCATATCGAGTTCAGTGCGCATCTCGGCCATCTTGAACTGGGTGTTCTGAAACGCCGTCAGGGGCTTGCCGAAGGCCTTGCGCTCCTTGACGTATTCCAGCGTGAGATCCCAGGACAGCTGCGCCCCGGCGAGGTAACCCACCGCCCCGATCAGGCGCTCCTCGGCGAGACCTTCCATCAGGTAGATAAAGCCCTTGCCCGGCTCGCCCAGCACATTCTCTTTGGGAACCTTGACGTTATCGAAGAACAGCTCCGCCGTGTCCTGGGCCGCGCGCGACGTTGTACTGGGTCATCTGGTGCGGGTTGTTCTCGGGGTCGGTCTTGGCCGCCACGATCACCCGGTCGGCGTTGATGCCGTTGGAGATGTACACCTTGGAGCCGTTGAGCAGCCAGTGGTCGTCGTGCTCGACTGCGGTGGAACGCATGCCCGCCAGGTCACTGCCGGCGTCCGGCTCGGTCATGGCGACCGCCAGGATACTCTCGCCGCTGACACAGCCGGGCAGGAACCGCTGGCACTGTTCCTCACTGCCAAACCGGGTGAAATACGGCCCTACCAGGCGGCTGTGCAGGGTGCTGTACCAGTCACCCGTACGCGCGTAGGCGCTCTCCTCCATGATGATCTGCTCGAAGCGGAAATCCGCATCGCCCATGCCGCCGTACTTCTCGTCGGGCCACACCATGAGGAAGCCCTGCTCGCCGGCCCGACGAAAGGCCTCGCGATCCACGATCCCGGCCTCACGCCACTGCTCCATATGTGGCACAATCTCACTGGCCAGGAATTTGCGGTAAGCGTCCCGGAACATCTGTTGTTCTTCGGTGAATTCTCGTTGCAGCATGGCACCCTCCCGGTGGAGTCCGATCAAAAAGCGGACCACAGTATGGTGAGGGCTCCGGGGGCCAACAATGACCCCCACCGACAAATAAATTGACTCAAATGTACAGCCGACCGGGAGTACACCAGACCCGTCATGGAACCAATCGACGCCACCAGCTGGGCCGTGATGCACCTCGCGATGATCCTGGTCATTTCCCTGGTCATGATGATCGTGGTGTACGCCCTCAGTGACGCCAGCAACCCCGTTCCGGGCCTGGGCCTGTACACGGTCTACTTCATGGCCGCCCTGCTCGGCTGGCTGGCCTTCACCCTGCAGCAGGCAGTGGATATCCCCATGGCCGTCGATGTGCCGTCGGTGGCCTCAATCCTCAACAGTTTCATCCTGTTCATGGCCGCCGGCGCCCGCGCCGAGGACCGCCGCGGCCGCATCCTGCTCGGCGCGGTGAGCCTCGGCGCCTGCCTCGCCGTGTTCTTCCTGACGCCCCGGGGCATGTTCGTGGCGCAGACCGGCACCGCGGCGCTGCTGTTCGCCGGCGTCGGGGTACTGTGCCTGCGGCGCTCACTGCACAAGCGCAATACCGGCGACCTGCTCGGCGCGGCAGCGGCGCTGCTCATGGTGATCGGCGTGCCGGTGGCGCTGTACCAGTACCTGGTGGCCGGGGAATTCGCCCAGGCCCGCGCGCTGGGCGTGGGCATTCACGGGACGGCGTTCGTGCTGGTCGCCATCGGCTTCCTGACCAGCGTCCTGATCGAGAGCCAGCAGCACCTGTCGCACCTGGCCACGCAGGATCCGCTGACCCGCCTGCTCAACCGGCGCGGCCTCGAAAGCGCCCTGCAGGTCACGCTGGCGCAATCGGCGCGCCAGCAGTTGGAAACCTCGGCGATCCTGCTGGGCATCGACCGGCTGCGCGAAATCAACGGGAATTTCGGCCAGGAAACCGGCGACCAGGTCATCCGCCAGGTCGCGCAATTCCTGCAGCGGACCTGCCGCAGCAGCGACGTGATCGCCCGTACCGGCGGCGATGAATACCTCATGATCCTGCCCGATACCGCCCTGCAGAACGCCCGCGGGCTGGCCGAACGGCTGCGCAGCGGGATCGCCGACCAGCCGCTACTGGTCAACCGCCAGAGCCTGTCGATCACCATCAGCCTGGGCGTGGCCAGCGTGCAGGGGCATGTCGACCTCGACCAGCTCAGCGCACAGGCGGCGCGGGCCATGGCCCTGGCCAAGCAGGGTGGCGCCAACCGCGTCGCCTCCGTCGAGAGCAAGCCCATCCACCTGCGCACAACGGCGGGACAGGCGTAGTGCGCGACCAGTCGATTTCTGTCTACTTTGCCCGCGCCGTGCTCAAACACGCGGTGCGCAACGGCATCGATCCCATCGCGCTGCTGCGCAAGAACCGGATCTCGCCGCGCCTGCTGGTGGAGGACAGCGCCCGCATCTCGATCGAGCGCTTCGCCGACCTGCAGGTCGACACCATGCTGGCCATGGACGACGAGGGCCTGGGGTACGGCAGTCGCCGCATGCCGGTGGGCTGCTGGTCGATGATGTGTCACGCGGTCATCGGCAGCGAGAGCCTGGGCCAGGCGCTGTCGCGCTACTGCCGCTTTTTCCAAATTCTGGACATGGACTACGCCCCGGTGCTCGAGGAACAGGACGATATCGCCCGGCTGGCGCTGGTCGGGCGCAAGACGCTCGCCGACGCCGACCCGTTCCTCACCGAAACCGCGCTGTTCAACGCGCACCGGTTCGCGAGCTGGCTGGTCCAGGAACACCTGCCGCTGAACGTGGTGCGCCTGCACTACCCGCCGCAGGCGCGCACGCGCGATTACCGCCACATGTTCCTGGCCAACCCGGTGGAGTTCGAACACGACGAGTCCGCCCTCGTGATGTCGCGGGCGCTGCTGGACAAACGGGTCCTGCAGAACGAGGCCTCGCTGCGGCACTTCCTGCGCCACCCGGTGCTGTTCCTGCTGACCCAGGGCTACGCAAACAACAGCTGGACTGCGCGGGTGCGGTTCATCGTCCGGCGCCAGTTGCACGACTTGCCCGAACTGGGCAATGTCGCCACAGCGCTGGACGTCCACCCGCAGACGCTGCGCCGGCGGCTCTCGGCCGAGGGCACCACGTTCAAGGACATCAAGAACCAGGTGCGCCGCGATACCGCCCTGCACTTTCTGGGCAAGCAGGGCCTGAGCATCGAGGAGATCGCCCACCGTGCGGGTTTTTCCGAGTCCAGCGCCTTTATCCGGGCGTTCAAGGGCTGGACCGGCGTCACCCCCTACACCTACCGCAAGGGCCTGTAACCCACGACTGGCCCACCACCACCTTCGCAGGACACCGTTGTGAACAAGATCATCCGCTACACCGCCATCGCCTACCTCGTCTATCTCGGTCTCGCACTCCTGGTTGTGACCCCGCTGCTCAATGTGCTGCCGCACAAGTTCCTGCGCGACAATTACCAGCGCGAGCTGGACACCGGCTGGGTGTGGTTCAATCCGTTCACGCTGAGTCTGGAAGTGCGCGAGGCCGCCCTGGCCGAGCCATCGGGGGAGCCATTTGTCAGCTTCGGGGCCGCCTCGGTGAACCTGTCGCTGGCCAGCATCTGGCACGAGGGCATCGTGTTCGATCGGCTGCGCCTGGACCAGCTCGACGCGCACGTCCAGCGGCTGGCCACGGATCGCTTCAACTTTTCCGATTTCATCCCCGAGCCCGATCCCGATGCGCCGCCCGAGCCCGAGACCGCGCCGGATGACAGCGCGCCGCTGGGCATCACGGTGGGTGATCTGCACCTGCAGGCCGCCGTGATCAAGGTCACCGACCAGGCGCGCGAGGAACACTTTTCCACGCAGTGGGAAAACCTGGAAATTCACGCAGTCGATTTCTCCACAGTACTGCGCGAGGGCAAGCCCTACCGGCTGACGCTGGCGGACGAGTCCGGCGGTACGCTGCACTGGGAGGGCAACGTATCCATCGCCGAGGCCAACAGCCAGGGTGCGCTCACCCTGTCCGGCCTGCGCCTGCGGCCGTTCTGGCGCTTTGCCAAGCCCTGGCTGGCGTTTGAACTGCGCGACGGGCAACTCGATGCGCAGACCAACTACAGCGCCGACTGGCGCGATGCACCGGTGTTCTCGCTCAGCGATGCCGGGCTGCGCCTGCACCGGGTCGATATCGTCCCCGCCGCCGGCGTCACGCTGCCCGATACCGCACTGGGCCTGGCCGCGCTGGACATCAGCGGGATTACGCTGGACAGCACCGACAGGACCGCGACCATCGAGCGCGTCGCCATCGATACGCTGGATGTGAAGGGCTTCAGTGAAGGTGCCGACGTCAGTCTCCAGACGCTGTTCACGCCGTCGTTTCCCGCGGGCGCCGAGGGGGATGATTCGGCGACCGATGCGCCCGACGCGCCGTGGACGGCCAGCATCGCCACCGTGGCGCTGTCCGACAGCCGCGTGCACTGGCGCTCCGAATTCACCGAACCGGCCGTGGCCGAACTCGAGGGCATCGGGCTGACGCTCAAGCAACTGCGCTGGCCACTGGCCGGGCAGTCGCCCATCGCCCTGGAAGCGACACTCAACGATAAGGCGACGCTGGCGATCGACGGCGGCCTCGATCTCGCCAGCGGCGATGGCCAATTCGAGCACGCTGTCGAAGGGCTCATCCTGCCCTGGTTCAACCCGGCGCTGCCGGCCGCCCTGCAGGCCGAGGTCACCGGCGGCGAACTCACCACCCGTGGCGCGACTACCCTGTCCGGGTTCGCGCCCACACAGGTCACGCTGGACGCTGACATCCAGGCTTTCGGCCTGCGCCAGAACGAGGCCGAGCAACAATTCACCGGATGGAATGCACTGGAACTGGACGCGCTGGCGCTCGATTTCGCAAACCGCAGCGTGGTATTGAACAAGCTGACCGTGGACGCGCTGACCGGCCGCGTGCACATCGCCCGCGACGGCACGCTCAATACCGCCAACCTGTGGCAGGCACCGGCAGAGGATGCTGCGGCGACAGCGCCCGCGGATAACGCCACGCAGCCGGAGGGCGATGCCACAGCCAGCGCAGATGCAAACGCCGAAGCAAACGCAGATACGACGGCGCCGTGGTCCATCGACATCCCCACCGTACAGCTGCGCAAGGCCACCATCGATTTCCAGGACGACTCCCTGCCCATCGGGTTTCGCACCCTGGTCGGCGATCTCACCGGCTTTATCGAGGGCCTGAGCAGCAGCGGGCAGAGCAGCGCCAAGGTCGATATCAAGGGCAGTGTCGACGGCTACGCGCCGGTGTCCCTGGCCGGCACGCTCGCCCCGCTGCAGAGCCCCCCGTCACTGGATCTCAAGCTGCGTTTCGACGGCGTCGACCTGGCGCGGGTGACCCCCTACTCCGGGACCTACGCGGGCTACGCCATCGACCGCGGCCTGCTCGACCTGGACCTGGCCTACACGCTCAACGACAACCGCCTGGTCGGCAAGAACTCGGTGGTCATCGACCAGCTGAAACTCGGCGAGCGCGTCGAGAGCGACAAGGCGCTGGATATCCCGCTGAAGCTGGGTATTTCGCTGTTGACCAACGCCAATGGCGTCATCGATATGAAAGTGCCGGTCAGCGGCAACCTCGACGATCCGTCATTCAGCCTGGGCGGCGTGATTGCCTCCGCGTTCATCAACCTGATCACCAAGGCGGTGACCGCCCCGTTCTCGCTGCTGGCGAACCTGGTGAGCAGCGATGAGGATTTGCAGTACATTAATTTTGCGCCGGGACAGGCGAGCCTGCAGGACGCGGCGGGGCAGAAGCTGTCGCAGCTGGCGCAGGCCCTGGCACAGCGGCCGGCCCTCACGCTGGCGCTGACCGGCCGCGTACACCCCACGGAAGATCGCACGGCGCTGCAGCAGGCCGCCCTGGACGAGGCGCTGCTCGCCGATGGCATCACCCGCGACAGCATCGACAACCGCGACGATGCCTGGGCCGCGGCACTCCGCAAACGCAGCGCGCTGCAACCCAATGCCGATGGCTCGCCCCACGCCCTGCAGGAACACCTGCAGGCGGCCCGGGGCGCCTTCACCATCGACGATGCGCAACTGCTGGCGCTGGCCGAGGCGCGCGCCACCGCGGCCAAGGCCTACCTGCTCAACGAGGCGGGCCTGGCGCCGGACCGGGCGGTCATCGAAAAAGCGTCCCTTGAGAACCACAAGCGCGACTTCAACGGCGTGAAGCTGAAGCTGGAAAACTAGCGGCTGTACACCAGCTCGCCGTTGCAGGCGCGGCAGTAGTAGCGCCCGGTGCCGCGCAGGATGCGGTTGTGCCGGGTCGTGGATACCTCGTGTCCCTGGCAGCCGCAGTGATAGGGGTGTGTCCGCTGACGGCGCTGGGGGATACCCTCCAGGTCGAGGTCGAACGTTACCCCCGGGTCGGCGCCAAAATGCGCCATGACGCGCTGCCAGCGCGGCCCGTGGGGCTTGCCGGTGCGGCCCCGGTAGACCTCGTGCGCGATGTAGTGGGCGACCTCGTGGGGCACCGTGTCGCGCAGGTTCTCGTCGAAATACTTGCCGAAAATCCAGGGGTTGAAACGAATCCAGCGGCGCTGGCCGGCGAGTTTGAACATGCCGGCCGTCTGCCCCTTGAGGTCAAACAGCACCGGGATCCGGTCGAACGGGCGATGGTAGATGCGCTCTGCCTCACGGATATAGTGCTCCGTTTGAGCAAGCACCTGCGCGCGCTGTTCCTGTCCAATCGG
>CAYGOX010000216.1:566-6940 GCA_964351485.1 uncultured Halioglobus sp. | reverse complement strand
TAGGTGCCGTCGCCGTGGTTCTCGAGATTGGCTTCCTCGCGCTCGTAGGTGGCCTGCAGTTTGTCGTCGGTGCCCGGCCCGACACTGCCGGCGGTCTCGACGCTGTTGATGTAGGACTGCCAGGTGCCGGTAAAGCTGCCCAGATTGCTGCGCATCAGCTTGGCGACAGTGAAGCGTACGTCGCCTCCTTCAAGGTCGGTAATTGCGGTGCCTTCACCGTTGGTGAGCTGAAAGCGAACGACCGGTGCCATCGCTGCGTTTAACTGCACATCGGTGATCGTCGCCAGTAACCGGTCCTGCTCGGCGTAGGGTGCCGGCAGGGGGTTGGTGGGAACGACCGGCGGTGGTGGAGGCACGTTGTTGCCACCCGGCGGCGGACCCGGCTCGACACCCGTTGCGCGATCACCGCCGCCACCGCCGCCACACGCGGCCAGCAGCGCGATCACTACTGCGAAAAACCCGAGGCGAAGTTGTTTGGGCATGTCGGTACTCCTTGCGCTACTGCCAACGGTAGATGACGGAAGCGCCCATGTAGTGAATCGTTTCGCGGGGGCTGCTCTGCCCCAGGGTCAGTACCTTGTCGATACTGGTTAACTGTCCCGTGTAGCGGAAATCGTTGCTGTTGTAGCGGTAGTACTGGTAGTCCAGGCGCCAGGACAGCTGCGGGCTTTGCTGCCAGGTGCCGCTGGCCGTGATCTGGTGCAATCGCGTGTCGACGTCGGGCAGGTCCTCTACGTCCAGCTGCGCGCTGTCATAGGACTGCTGACTGGCGGTATCCACGAAGGTGTAATCGGCGTTGAAGGCGAGTCGCTCCGAGGCCTGCCACTGCACGCTGGCGCCCAGGGACATCGCGTCGTCGCGCGCTGCCAGGTGCCAGTCTCGCGCCGGGTCGGAGGCCTGCGGCAGTGGGGTGTAGAGCGCAAAGGCGTTCTTGTCCTGTCCGCCCCGAAACGCGCGGCCGGTCTGGTCGGACTCGTAGCGGTCGAAACCGCCGTACACCGTGGCCGTCAGGGATGCGCTGGCGGTATAGCTGGCACTGAGGTGCGCGCGCTGCCACTGCGACTCGTTCAGGCCCAGGTGCGTCTGGTCGAACTCATCCTCGCGCCACAGCAGGTTGCCCGCCAGGTGCCAGCGATCGTCCGGCTGCCAGGTCACCTCGAGGCCGGCTTCGCCGCGCTCGCGGTTGGACAGGTGATACTGACTCAGTTCGGGGTGATTGATGTAGCGCTGGTTGTCCGGTGTGGCATTGATCAGGTTCACGTCGAGCAGGGCGTAGTAGCGCTGGTCCCACTGGTAGGTGTCGGCGCGGCGATCCTGGTAGGTCGCTTCCAGCTTGAGTGTGAGATTGCGCACCGGCTGGATGCGATAGGCCAGCGTGTACTGGTCCTCCTCGGTCTCCTCCACGGCGGCGTTGCGGCGTGTCACGCGTTCGTACGCGTAGTCCAGCGAGAGCCGGCTGCGCAGTGGCAGGCGCCAGTCCAGGTCGATCCCGGCAGTTTCGGAGCGGTAGTCGTGGGCCGTGTTATAGACGGTCAGTGCCTCGCGCGGTGAACCGGTCGCATCGCCGCGGTTGTAGGTATAGCCATCGCGCGGTACGTCGTAGTCGCGATCGCGGGCGTCGACGTACGCCTTGACGTTCCAGCGCGGCGCCGGTTGCCACAGCAGGGCCACGTTGACGGTGCCGACTGCGACTTCGCCATCGAAATCCTCGCGCGGCAGCAGCGCCTGCGTCAGGTTCGGATTCACGGTGTAGTCTGCAAAGGCCTGATCCTGGCTCAGCAGTGCATAGCTGGCGTCGAACTGCAGCCGCGCGGTGGACGAGGCAATGTAGTGTCCTGTGAGTCGGCCCCTGAGCTGCTCGTTGTCCGGTGCCAGGCCCAGACCTCCCGTGCCATCGGGGTAACGGACATCGGGCCCGTAACCGCTGTACGGGTTCTGCCAGGTTTGCAGGTTGTCGCGGTTGTCGAATTCCGAGTAGTCCAGGACGCCCTTGAGATAGAACGTTTTACCGGTAAAGGCCAACCCGAGGTCAATTTCGGTGGTGTCGTAGTCAATTGACACCGGCAACAGCACGGCGTCGGCGGTGGCCGCGTCAATGTAGATACCGGCGCCCCGGATCGTGGTGCCGCTGCGGTTTTCGTGCGACAGGTGCGACTCCAGCGCCCACTGGTCGTTCAGGCGGTAGGAAAGCCCCAGCGACAGTTTGTCACGGTCCAGCGACTGGTCTACCGGCTGCGCCGTCGCGACCAGGGCGGTGAAACCACCCGTGACCGGTGCGCTGACCCAATCGCCGGGCAGCCGCAGGTCGCTGTCGCCCTGCAGCGGCGAGCGCCCGGTGTCATTGCGCACCTGCGATTGCGAATCCACGCCCAGCGTGATTTTGATTCGATCGCCCCGGCCCCAGGTCACCGAGCCCTCGCGCAGGTTCGTGCCGAGATCGGAGATGTCCGTGCGCCAATAGCTTTCGCCGTCCACCTCGCGCCAGCGCAGGTTGCCGATCAGCTGCGTGCCCTGGGTGTCGCGCCCGTTGTACTGGCCGGCCATGTGGTTGTCGCTGCCGTTGTACTGCAGGCCCAGTTGTACGACGCCGCCGGGTTGCGCCAGCGTCGGATATCCGTTGTAGGCGCGAGTTGGCAGCAGGGGCGAATAGTCGCCGGGCGGCGTCTCCTTATCAGAATCAGCGCCTTGAGCCAGTGGGCTGGCGATCAGCGCAATGGTCGGGAGCGTGTATGCCAGGCGTAGAAACTGTTTCATCGTGTCAGCCGCGCGCCGGAGGGGTGATTGGAACCGTGCACTTGGCTGTGGCAGTTGGTGCAGTCCTTGCCCAGGATATTCTGCCGCGCCAGCCCGGGGGACAGGCTTGCGCCGTCAGTGGGCACGCTGGGATGGAAGGCGGCCGAGTGACATTGCTGGCACAGCGCCGGACTGCGCGTCACCAGCAGGCGTTCGTGGACTGAACCGTGCGGGCGGTGACATGTCATGCAGTCTTCTGTGGCCGGCTCGTGTTCCCACAGGTGTGGGCCGCGCAGGTCCTGGTGACAGTCCAGGCAGTTATCGCGCGTCGACACCTGGTGCAGGCTCGCATCGCCCAGGCTGCCGTGCGGATTGTGGCAGTCGGTACACGCGGTCTTGCCCTCGCGGATCGGGTGACGCGAGGGCAGGATGATCTGGGCGCGCACATCGGAATGGCAATCCAGGCACTGGCTCTGTGCAACCTGCGTCTCCAGTACCGGGTCGCTGGCGGTATGGGCGCTGTGACAGTCGGCGCAGGCCAGATTTTCCTGCTGGTGGGCGCTGCCGGGCCAGAGCAATTGGGTATCGGCTGCATGGCAACTTTGGCAAGCGTCATTGCGGGCTGAAAGATCGGAAGTCCAGCGTGGCCCCCAGCTGACGTCGGGTGCCTCGCGCCGTCCGCGGCGATCATGGGCTTCTGACGGACCGTGACAGGTGGTGCAAAGCGCAGCGCCCGTGACGCCGGTCGAGGCGTGCACCGAGTTGAAAACGTTGTGAAGTGCGTTATCGCTCTCGGCGTCGTGGCAGTCGAGACAGCCGGGCGCGTCCTGCGCGGGAAGGGAGAGGCTCGCCACGCCGAGGGCGAGTGCGGCAACCAACGAAAAAACGCGTTTTATCATGCAGGTGCCGCTAAACCTTGAGGCTGTACGCTCATCGGGACTGGGTCAAAGTCTAGTATGGGTGTTTCGAAATGACAAAATCACCTTGACCGGCAGAAATTGACACTTTTCTTGATGCAGGTCAATTTTTCGCCTGCGCCCTGGTGGGGTGTAAGGGCCTGCCTGGGTTGCGATGGCGAACTTACTGCATCAGTGAATCGAGCAGCACACCGAGCAGGAATAGTGAAGTGAATCGCCTTGTATGGACAAATGCGAAAGCGGAAAACCACAGCGGCCACGCTGAGGCGGGATAGCCCTCAGGGCGTGTTGGCGGTTTGGGCTGGCGCAGGACCCTGAGTATTCTCGGGAGCGTGGGGACGGCGAGCAACACAATCAGTAGTGGCCACGCAAAGAGTCCGGCGGCCACCAGCGCGATACACAACAGGTACTGGAGGGCGATCATGGCCAGCACGCTGGTCCGCGCGGTCGCCTCGCCCAGGATCACTGGCAGCGTGTTCACTCCCATGGCGCGGTCGGCTTCGAGTTTGTCCGTATGTTTCCCAAACAGGACGGTAGTCGGCCCCAGGGCAAACACCAGGCTGAGCCAGCAGACTTCCCAGCTCCAGGTGCCGGTCAGCACGTAAAAAGTACCACCCACCATCAGCGGCCCCCACACCAGTAGTACGGCGGGCTCGCCCAGACCGTAGTATTTCAGCGGCCAGGTATAAAAAAGCACGAAGAATGCGCCGGCCATCATCAGGTCCAGCGTCAATCCGGAACGCTGCACAATCAGCCACGCGCCCAGCGCCAGCGCCACGGCACCGGTGACGCCGAGATAGCGCCAGAACTGGGCCTGGGTCATCAGCCCATCTTCGAGAACGTGTACGCCGTACTGGTTGCGGTAGTAATTGTCGCGGTCGATACCGCGCCGCGAATCGGTGTAGTCATTGAGCAGGTTGTTGGTGGCATGGGCAAACAACAGGGCGGTGACCGTCGCCAGCCACAGGCGCCAGTCAAACTCACCGGCGCGCCAGGCCAGCAGGCCGCCCAGCGCTGCCGCCGTGAAGGTCATGAACAACACCGAGGCCCGACAGGCCACGAGCCAGCGTGCGATCGGGTCCAGTGCCTGCCACTGGTCGGGTGACAGCTTCGGCATTTGCTGGAGGGCGCTGGCCCAGACTCTTACATTGATCATTGGCATCGCTTGCCCGCGCGTCGGGCCCGTGGGTTACTCCCGCAGTGTACCCGTTGCGGGGCAGGAAAAAAGCGTTCCCCGATGATACGCATCAAACGCAACGACGATTTAGTTTGCTATGCTTGGCTTTACGGTGTCGGCAAGCCGGAACCCGGCAGCCGCGACTCTTGTTCGGTAAAGGTATCCTGTCATGGTGAAACTCGTTCGATGGGCGCTGATCCTCGGTTTGGTTGGCGTAGGCATGGTCGGTAGCTGGGCGCTGCTGCACACCGCGTTTGAGGCCACCGCCGATTACGATTTTTGCACGGGCTGCCACTCGTATGAGCCTATCGCCGCAGCGTACCGCGAGGATGTTCATGGCGGGAACAACCCCCAGGGCCTGCGCGCGGCCTGCAACGACTGTCACCTGCCACACGACAACGCACTGCACTATTTCTTTGTGAAAGCGCGTCACGGCGTCGTCGACCCGATTGCGTCGCTGGTCAAATCGCCCGAGGATATCGACTGGCACGGTATTCGCGAGCGCCGCGAATCCTTTGTCTATGACTCGGGGTGCCTGAGCTGTCACAAGAACCTTGAGACTGCGACGGTCGAAAACCGCATGGCGGCTCGCTCACACAAGCGTTACTTTAAAGACCCAGAGGCTAAAAACTGTGTTGGCTGCCACGAAAATGTCGGGCACCACCAGCTGGGTGACCATCTTGAAGCGGCCGGCTGGCCGAAGCCTGCGGGCATAGGAGGATAAGCGTGTTGCACCGAATGGTAGCGATTTTTCTGCTGGTGCTGTTGGCGCCATTCTCCGCACAGGCCGAGACAGCTCCCGCGCCGACCGCGCTGGTCACCGGCGCGAACCGCGGTATCGGTCTTGAGTTGGCCAGGCAGCTTGGCGCCGCCGGATACACTGTCATCGGCACCGCGCGCAAACCGGCCCAGGCGACGGCGTTGAAAGCGACCGGCGCCCGGGTCCTGCCGCTGGATGTGACCGATACCGGCAGCGTAAAGGCGCTTGCCGATGCGCTGCAGGGCCAGCCGATTGACCTGCTGATCAATAACGCGGGCGTCAGCGGCCACGATGCGGCCAGCTTCCGCGATATCGATATCGACAAGCTGGCCTTCACATTTGACGTCAACAGCCTCGGGCCCATGCGGGTTACCCAGGCCTTGCTGGACAACGTGCTGGCGTCGCGCCAGAAACGGATCGTGCAGATCAGCAGCATCATGGGCAGTATCGAGAAAAACTGGGGCGGCCAGTTCGGCTACCGCGCCAGCAAGACCGCCCTGAATATGTTCAACAGTTCCCTGGCGCTGGAACTGAAAAAATCCGGTATTACCACGGTGGTGTTGCACCCCGGCTGGGTGAAGACCGATATGGGCGGTCCGTCGGCGCAGGTCGAGACGGTCGACAGCGTTGCGGGGCTGGTGAAAGTGATTGAGAGTCTTGAGCTGGCCGACACCGGTCGGTTTATCGATTACCAGGGCAAAGCGTTGCCCTGGTAAATCGATTGCGGTGCGCTACACGTTAAGTCGGCGAAGGTGGCCAGGACCCTAGGTTTCATGCGGGTTCCCGG
>CAYGOX010000216.1:0-556 GCA_964351485.1 uncultured Halioglobus sp. | reverse complement strand
GTCCTTGCCCTCCAGGCGCCAGCGCCCCGCATCCTTGGCGCCCTGTTCACCCCCATACGCGATAAAGTCGTCGTAGCTGATGACCTCGGCGCGGATGAAGCCCTTCTGGAAGTCGGTGTGAATTACCGCGGCCGCCTCCGGCGCGGTGGCGCCGACCTTGACCGTCCAGGCGCGCACTTCCTTGGGGCCGGCAGTAAAGTAGGTTTGCAGGTTCAGCAGGCGGTAGCCGGCGCGGATGACGCGGTCGAGGCCGGGTTCTTCCATGCCCATTTCCTGCAGGAATTCCAGGAGTTCCTCGTCGTCCAGTTCGACAATTTCGGATTCGAGCTTGTTACAGATACAGACCACGACAGCATTCTCTGACTCGGCGATTGCATTGACCGTGTCCAGGTGCGGATTGTTCTCGAAGCCTGTCTCGTCGACATTGCCGATGTACATCGTGGGCTTGCTGCTCAGCAGGAACAGCTGCCGGCTGACCGCGCGTTCGTCGCCGTCCAGCTCCAGCCCCCGCACAGGCCGGGCTGCATTCAGCTGGCGGATGAGCTCATCCCCCAGC
>CAYGOX010000215.1:282-7120 GCA_964351485.1 uncultured Halioglobus sp. | reverse complement strand
CCCCGAGTTCCTGCGCGAGGGATCGGCCATCAGCGATTTCATGCGCCCTGACCGGGTCATACTGGGCGTCGAGTCCGAGCGCGCCGAAGCCGTACTGCGGGAACTGTATCGTCCGCTCAACCTGATCGAGGCGCCCGTCATTGTGACGGACCTGGAAAGCGCCGAAATCACCAAGTACGCGGCCAACGCCTTCCTTGCGACCAAGATCAGCTTTATCAACGAAATCGCCAACCTGTGCGAGAAGACCGGCGCGGATGTCCACGCGGTCGCCAAGGGCATGGGCCTGGACGGCCGCATCGGTAAAAAATTCCTGCATGCCGGCCCCGGTTACGGCGGCTCCTGTTTCCCCAAGGACACCGAGGCCCTGATCCAGATATGCCGTGAGGCGAATGCCTCAAGTCGCATCGTCGAGGCGGTGGTCTCTGTGAACCGGGACCAGAAACTGCGGATGATCGACAAGATCGAACAGGCCCTGGACGGCGATGTGCGCGACAAGACCATTGCCGTGCTCGGACTGACATTCAAGCCCGAGACAGACGATATGCGCGAGGCGCCCTCTCTCACCATCCTGCCCGCGCTGCTGGACCGCGGAGCCAGCGTCCGCGCGCACGATCCCCAGGGACTGGCCGAAGCCCGCCCGCTATTGCCCGAAGCTATAGAACTGTGTGCTGACATCGACGAGACGGTCGCCGAAGCGGACGCGGTTGTGCTGATGACGGAGTGGAACCAGTACCGCGGACTGGACCTGGAGAAATTGCGCTCGCAGATGCGTGGCAACGTGTTTGTCGACCTGCGCAACGTCTACGAGCGCGGGCTGCTGGAAGACAAGGGGTTCCGCTACAGTTGCGTGGGGCGCTGAGGCAGGTCGCTAACGCGTGGCGCGCAGCTTCTCGAAATAGGCGATGGTTTTCTTGAGGCCTTCTTCGAGTTGGATCGTGGGCTCCCAACCCAGCGTCTCTTTCGCCTGGCTGATATTGGGCTGGCGTTGCAGCGGATCATCACTGGGCAAGGGACGATAGACCATCTTCGAGGACGAGTTGGTCAGCTCAATCACTTTTTCCGCCAGCTCCCTGATCGTGAACTCGTTCGGATTGCCGAGGTTGATCGGGCCAGTGACCGACTCATTGGTCGCCATCAGGGCCAGGAAGGCATCGATCAAATCATCCACGTAACAGAACGACCGGGTCTGGGTGCCCTCGCCAAACAGCGTAATGTCCTCGCCCTCGAGCGCCTGCATGATGAAGTTGGAAACCACACGCCCATCGTTCGGGTGCATGTGCGGTCCGTAAGTATTGAAAATGCGTGCGACCTTGATCGGCAACTGGTGCTGCCTGTAGTAATCAAAAAAGAGTGTTTCCGCGCAGCGCTTGCCCTCGTCGTAGCAGGAGCGCTCGCCGATAGGATTGACGTGACCCCAGTAGTTCTCGGTCTGCGGATGAATCTGCGGATCGCCATACACCTCGCTGGTAGACGCCTGGAAAATTCTGGCACCGGTACGCTTGGCAAGCCCCAGCATGTTAATCGCCCCGTGGACGCTCGTCTTGGTCGTTTGCACCGGGTCGTGCTGGTAGTGAATCGGTGATGCGGGACACGCCAGGTTGTAGATTTCGTCGACTTCCAGGTAAAGCGGGAAGGTGACGTCGTGACGCACCAACTCGAAATTGGGCTCGGCCAACAGCGGCAGGATATTGTCTTTGGTGCCGGTAAAAAAGTTATCGACACAGATGACATCGTGACCTTGTTCCACGAGGCGCCGACACAGATGTGAACCGAGAAAGCCGGCACCGCCGGTTACCAGGACGCGTTTTCTAAGATGCATAACAGGCAGATTCTGACCGCAGAATTGCGAGGTACACTAGGTCGTTTGCCGGGGGGTGTCAATTCGCGGCGGGGGAAGTGAGAGCCGGGCCGCTTTTTACACTGAAGGCGTGAACTGGCTCACAGCCGCCATAGCGAGCCGGCCTATCACTATCGGCTCATGATAATCAGCAGTTATGTGACTGACCGCCGTGGCGGAAAAGTACTGCGAAACGTGATACCAATCACAGCCACCCTGTCTGAGAATACGGCGCTCGCGCCTATACTGGGCGCATTCCTAGCAGTCGCAAGTTTACAAGGTTAATCCATGTCCGACAGACGCAAGACAGACGACCCCAAGGGCCGCAGCCACTTCCGTACCGAGCGGCTTTCCGAAGAGGGGGGCAAGTGGTACTTCGCCACGCGTGAGGGCACGATGGAAGGACCGTACTCTGACAAGTTCAAAGCACTGGAAGGCCTGGAGGCCTACATCACGATTGTCGAACTGCACCTGGTCGAGGAAGAAATCGAACTGGCCAGGGATCCCCGCCACCTACCCACGGTTCACTGACAGCGCTGCGCGCCTCACCCTTCGAAGGGGTGGCGCAGCACGATAGTTTCTACCCGGTCCGGGCCTGTCGAAATAATATCGATAGGCGCGCCAACGACTTCTTCGATCCTCGCAATATAGTTGCGCGCCGCCTGCGGCAGGTCATCGAGGCTGCGCGCCCCGAGTGTGGATTCACTCCAGCCCGGCATTTGTTCGTATTGTGGCACCAGACCCTCGTAGTCGTCTGAATCCACCGGATTGGGCACGGGCTTGCCGTCCTTGCAGGTGTAACCGACGCAGATCTCGACCGTTTCCAGGCCGTCCAGAACGTCCAGCTTGGCCAGGCACAGGCCGCTGACGGAATTGATGTTTACCGCGGTACGCAGCGCTACGGCATCGAACCAGCCACAGCGACGCGGGCGACCGGTGGTCGCGCCGAATTCGTGTCCGCGTGAGGCCAGGTGTTCACCAGTCGCGTCAAACAACTCGGTGGGGAACGGCCCCGAGCCGACTCGCGTGGTGTAGGCCTTGGTAATGCCAAGCACATAATCGAGGTAGAGCGGGCCGAACCCCGATCCTGTCGCCGTCCCGCCGGCGGTCGTATTGGAACTGGTGACGAAGGGGTAGGTGCCGTGATCGATATCCAGCAGGGAACCCTGCGCTCCCTCGAACATGATTTTTTCTCCGGCCCGGCGATACTCGTGCAGGATAGAGGTGACGTCTGCCACCATCGGCAACAGCTGATCGGCCATGGCCAGCGTCTCTGACAGGACCTTGTCGACGTCCAGTGGCTCGACCTTGTAATAGTGCTCCAGTGCGAAGTTGTGGTACTCCATCACCTCGCGCAACTTCTGTTCGAACCGCGCCGTATCCTGCAGGTCGCCAAGGCGCAAACCGCGCCGCGATACCTTGTCTTCATAGGCGGGCCCGATACCGCGCCCGGTCGTACCAATTTTCTGATTGCCGCGCTTGAGTTCGCGCGCCTGGTCCAGCGCCACGTGGTAGGGCAGGATCAGCGGACAGGCCGCAGAGATCTTCAGCCGCTCGCGCACCGGAACACCCTTGCCCTCGAGTTCGCTCATTTCATGCAGCAACGCCTCGGGGGAAAGCACCACCCCGTTGCCGATCAGGCACTGTACATTGTCGCGCAGGATGCCCGAGGGGATCAGGTGCAGAACGGTTTTCTCACCGTCGATCACCAGGGTATGCCCCGCGTTGTGACCACCCTGAAAGCGCACCACTGCCCTGGCCTGGTCGGTCAACAGGTCAACGATCTTGCCTTTACCCTCGTCACCCCACTGGGTGCCCAGGACTACCACGTTGTTGTTCATATCGGTTTCTCGTTCGTACTACTGATAATTCTGTGCGGCGCAGCGCTTGCCTGTCACCCTCGCCCTTACAGGGCCACCACTTCCCAGCGACCGTCGCGCTCAACCAACTGCCGGTCACAGCGAGCATCGGCAACCCCGGACAAGCAGTAAATCACGGTCTGACCCGACGCCCGCAACCGCTCGATCTCTGCAGCGAGCGAATCGTCAGCCAGCACCGGCGCACTGATCGCACTCGCTGCGGGCGACGGCAGCGACACCAACCGGATCAGCGCCTTGAGGTCCGTCGCAAAACCGGTGGCCGGACGCGCCCGCCCGAAAACCTCACCGAGATCGTTGTAGCGCCCGCCATTGGCCAGCGCCTGACCACAGCCGGGTACGTAGGCGGCGAAGACCAGCCCCGTGTGATAGTGGTATCCGCGCAACTCCGCGAGATCGAAATACAGTTGCAGACCGGGCACCGCACGCGTCATGGCCTGGGCAGCCTGCTCCAGTGCGGCAATGGCCGGCAGCGCGGCGGGCACGCGATCAGTAAACAGCGTCCTCGCCTGTTCCAGCACCTGCGCGGAGCCATGCAGGTCGACCAGCGCGGTGATCAGGGCCGCAGCAGAAGGGTCGACGTCTGCCAGCGCCAGTTCAAGATCGGGCAGGGACTTGCTCTGCAGGGCATCGAAGACAGTTTTTTCCTGGTCGGCCGACAGTTCCGCGGCGCCGAGCACCGCCTCATAGATACCGACATGCCCGAGATCCAGGGTGATATTGTCCAGCCCGACCGCCTGCAGGGTCGCCAGCATCAGCCGCATCACCTCGATATCGGCCTCCAGCGAATCGTCACCGTAGAGTTCCGCACCGAGCTGGATGGGTGAGCGGGACGCAAAGGGTGTCTTGGGACGCGTGTGCAGTATCGAACCGGCGTAGCACAAGCGGGTAACCCCCTCTTCGCCGAGACTGTGGGCATCGATCCGGGCGACCTGGGGCGTGATGTCAGCCCGTATGCCCAGGGTGCGCCCGCTGAGTTGGTCGGTGAGCTTGAAGGTATGGAGATCGATGTCTTCGCCCAGGCCTACCAGCAGCGACTGGGTAAACTCGACCAGCGGGGGAATGACAAGCTGGTAACCCCAGGTGCCGTAGAGATCGAGGAGCTGCCGTCGCAGGGACTCCACACCCAGGGCCTGGGCCGGGAGGACTTCCTCGATGCCGTCCGGCAACTGCCAGTGATCTACCCTAGCCATTTCGTCTATCCAGTTTCACTTCACCACGTACAACAGCAGGACGCCCAGCGCCATGCTGCCCAACCCGACCGTACGGACAGTGCGCTCATCCAGCTCCTGCACGCTCCGCAGCATCGCCAGCCAGCGCCGGGGGCTCAAAAACGGCAGCATGCCCTCCAGGATGAGGACCAACGCGATCGCCACGGGCAGCACCTGCCAAAAGTCCACTGTCTCTCTCCCGGTAGGTTTCCCCGGCCAGCGCTTGACCTGGCGAATCGAGCCCCGGAACTTCCGGGCACAAAAAAACCGTGGAGCCAGCGCCTGCGTACAAACACTGTCACCCACGGTTACCGAATTCTATCACAGCTGCCGCAAGGCGCACTGTGATTATTTCGACCCTCCGCACCGAACCGCGGAGGGTGCCGGAAGGGGCTATTTGCCCCCTTCGGGGTCCTTCAGGTAGCGGAAAAAGTCGCTGTCAGGCTGGACCAGCAGAATGTCGCTGCTGCCGGTGAAAGACTCCTGGTAGGCGCGCAGGCTCCGGGTGAACGAATAGAACTCCGGATCCTCGTTGAACGCCGCTGCGTACAGGGCCGTGGCCTGGGCGTCGCCCTCACCACGAATCAGTTCGGAGTCGCGGAAGGCGTTGGCCTGCAGTACGGTCACCTCGCGATCGGCCGCCGCGCGAATACCCTCGGCGAGCTCGCGACCCTGGGAACGGTGCTCGCGGGCTTCCTTCTCTCGGTCGGCGTTCATCCTGCGATACACCGATTCGGAGACATCCGGCGGCAGGTCGATTTTCTTCACGCGCACATCGACGATTTCCACGCCGAACTGCTGGCGCGCGACCACGTTGAGCTGGTCGGTCAGCGTTTCCATCAGCTCGTCGCGTTCACCCGATACCACCTCCTGGATAGACCGCACACCTACCTGGTTGCGCAGCCCGTCGTTGATGCGCTGAGCGAGCAGGCCCTTGGCACGCGATTCCTCACCGTTGGTCGCGGTGTAGTACTTGGCAGTATCGATCACGCGAAACTTCGCATAGGAATCGACGATCAGCGCCTTTTGCTCCTGCGTGAAAAACCGCTCCGGCTGCGAATCTACCGTCAACACGCGGCCGTCGAAGCGGCGCACATTGTTGACCAGCGGAATCTTGAAGTGCAGACCGGGCTGCACATCGGGCCGCGCCACCTCACCGAACTGGAGGACGACCGCCCGCTCGGTTTCCTTGATAACAAACATGCTCTGGCTTGCCAGAAACAGCACCAGCAGCGTGAACAACAAAAAGAACAATCCACGTCCAGACATGATTAACGCCCTCCCCTGCGACCGCTGGAGACAGCGGCGTCACGACGCAGCTGCTCGGTAACGGCATCCGTCAACTCGCGGATATTGGAACTGTCGACGGTCAACCCCCGGCTGTTGCGCTGCGTTGCAGCAGGCCGGCTGGACAACTTGTCCAGCGGCAGGTACATCACGTTGTTCCCGCCCTCAACATCGACCATCACCTTGTTGGTGCGGGCCATGACGTCCTGCACGGCGTCGAGATACAGGCGCTCGCGGGTCACGGCCGGAGCCTTGCGGTACTCGGTCAGCAGCTGGCGGAAGCGCTCGGATTCACCCTCTGCCTGTGCGATCACCTGCTCCTTGTAGGCGTTGGCCTCTTCAATCTGACGCTGCGCAGCACCGCGCGCTTCCGGCACGATACCGTTCGCGTAGGCCTGCGCCTCATTCTTGACGCGCTCTTCATCCTCGCGCGCCTTGATCACGTCATCGAACGCCGCCTGCACCTGGGTGGGGGGCTTCGATTCATCGACGTTGACCTTGCTCAGGTCGATACCCGTTTCATACATATCCAGGTAGGACTGCACGCGCTGTTGTACGTCGGAGGCGATTTTTTCGCGCCCCTCGGTCAGCACCAGATCCATGGTCGTGTCACCCACAACGTGGCG
>CAYGOX010000215.1:0-272 GCA_964351485.1 uncultured Halioglobus sp. | reverse complement strand
GTTGCAGCGAGCGCTCCGGATCGCGAACGCGCAGGACAAATTTCACCGGGTCCTCGATGACATACTGCACCGAGAGTTTGACCTCGACGATGTTCTCGTCCTGGGTCAGCATGATTTCGCGGAAACTGGCAGCACGTACCTTGGTGATGTTCACGATCGTCACGTCATCGATCAGCGGCGGGTTCCACTGCAGGCCCGGCTGCACGGTTTCGTGGAACTTGCCGAAGCGCAGCACCACGCCGCGCTCCTGCGCGTCGATCTGGTAGAAGCCC
>CAYGOX010000214.1:0-7126 GCA_964351485.1 uncultured Halioglobus sp. | reverse complement strand
AGAGTGTACATACCGAATACCGGCGCACCACCCCAGGTCCAGCTACCTTCCATCGGGTAGATGAAACCTGTCATCACGACCGCGAAGAAAAGGAAGGCCCACAGCTTCATACGTTCGGCGACAGCACCAGACACGATGGACATGGCGGTCGCGACAAAAACTACCTGGAAGAAGAAGTCCGCCGAGGGCGCATAGGTCGCAGGTTCTTCTGCACCGGCGACACCGTCACCGACGATACCACTGAGGAACATTACGAAGTCGCCACCGCCGTACATGATGGAGTAACCGCAAACCATGTACATGGTGCACGCAACTGCGTACAGCGATACGTTTTTGAGCAAAATCTCTGTGGTGTTCTTGGAGCGAACCAGCCCTGCCTCGAGCATGGCAAAGCCGGCGGCCATCCACATTACCAGCGCACCGCATACCAGGAAATAAAAGGTATCGAGTGCGTACTGCAGTTCGAAAATTGAGTTTTCCATGGGGATTTCTTCCTAATTCTTTCGGGGAAATTTAGATCGCGTCTTCGCCGGTTTCACCCGTCCGAATACGGATAATCTGTTCCAGCGAAGCGACGAATACCTTGCCGTCACCGATCTTGCCGGTGTTTGCGGACTTGGTAATCGCTTCGATTGTTTTTTCTACCAGAGCCTCACCAACTGCGACTTCGATCTTCACCTTGGGCAGGAAGTCGACGACATACTCGGCGCCTCGATACAGTTCAGTGTGACCCTTCTGGCGGCCAAAGCCTTTTACCTCGGTCACGGTGATGCCCTGAACGCCAATTTCAGATAACGCTTCGCGCACGTCGTCCAACTTGAATGGCTTAACAATGGCGGTAATCAGTTTCATTGCTTTCTCCTGTTTGTGAGCCGGTCGGTCGATCCGACCGGCTCAATCGTGCACTTATCTTGAGCGTCTCAATTACATGCTCTTGCTGATGGTGAACACGGCAGTGTCGTCGGCCCAGTCGGTGCCGAATACGTCATCGTCGTCCAGGTCGGTACCTACCCAGGCCAGGGACAGATCGATGCCCGCTACCGAGTAAGACACAGAGACCGAGTAGTCGAGGTAGGAATCTTCGTCAGAGCTCAGGAAACCACCGTCTTCGTCGATCATGTTGTAGCCCAGGTGCAGGCCGATAGAGACCGCGTCGCTAACGGCAAAGCTGTAGTCGCCGTAGAGATACCAGAACTCATCAGTTTCACCGTAGTAGTCGTCCGAGTACACCAGGCCGATAGAAGCGTCCATGTAGGACAGGCCGACTGCCACTTCCTGGTAGTCGCCGAAGCCGCCCTCGTCACCGGGGTAGTCGTAGTAGTAGTAGCCGACGTCAATGCCGACATCGCTGTCGCCGATGTTGCCGGCCCAGCCAATGTAGTAGTCCAGCTCGAGGCTGCCATCGGCAGCGTCTTCGCCGGCGGCGTCGTTAACGTCGAAGTCGACACTGGAACCCCAGGTGCCGATGTAAATGCCGTTTTCAAAACCGATGTCGAATCCGCCCTGGATGGCCACAGATTCGTCGGACTGCGAGATACCGCGGAAGCGGTAGTCTGTCGTGAGGGCGACGTTGCCGCTGACTTCAATTTCTGAGGCGTTGGCCTGCATGGCGCCGAACCCGGCGGTCATGCTGGTAACGAGAGCTGCGGCGAGTAGTTTCTTGTCGTACATTGGGATTTCTCCATTTGGGTTGATTCATCTAACAGCGACTATGAGGGCAACTTTGCTACGGGCGCATTGCGTGCGCTTCACAGACTGTCCCCCCCGGTAGAGCGAAAGCTGTGCCACATATCGAATTTCTGCGCTAAAACAACGCCTTAGCTCATTTTCGCCCCTGGCAGGCACCAGCGACGCCCGCTATTGATGCACTTTTATGGTGCAGCGCACCTTTAGCGTGCACACAAATGCGCTGTGCCGCACCCAATAGATGCTCTACACTGGCCCGCAGTTACCCACACAGAGAAAACGTGAAATGGCTATCAAACCGCCGCCTGCCCCCTGGGAGGTTCTGCAACAAATGGGCGAGCTCGTGGGCGGGTCCGCCGTCCGTGAAGAGGTCGATAAAGGCATGCGCGCACTGGCCCAGTCGGCGCTGGGCAGGCTGGATGTGGTCAGCCGCGAGGAATTTGACGCGCAGGCGGAGATCCTGGCGCGCACCAAGGCCCAGGTAGCCGCCCTGGAAAAGGAACTGGCGGCCATGACCGAGGCGGTAGAAGCGCTGGAGAAATCCGGCGGCTAGCACGTCGGCATCGGGCCGCATCCGGAAGGCGGCTACCGCCGGGCGACAAGGATTGGTCGCACCCAACCTGCTCAAGGACGAGCTATGGAACTGTCAGTGGTATACAGCCGGGCACTGACCGGCATCGAAGCGCCCCTCGTGCGCGTAGAAACACACCTGGCCAACGGCCTGCCTGCGTTCAATATTGTCGGACTGCCCGAAACAACGGTGCGCGAAAGCAAGGATCGCGTGCGCAGCGCCATCATCAATTCGCACTTCACCTTCCCGGACCGGCGCATCACCATCAACCTCGCCCCGGCGGACCTGCCCAAGGAAGGCGGGCGTTTCGATCTGCCCATTGCGCTGGGCATTCTCAGCGCATCCGGGCAGCTGCCTGCGGACGAGCTCGGTAAACACGAATTCCTGGGCGAACTCGCGCTGGACGGCAGTCTGCGTCCGGTGCCCGGCGTGGTCGCAGCGGCGGGTGCCGCTGTGCGCAGTGATCGCATGCTCGCGCTGGCGGCAGACTGCGCGACGCGCGCGGCCCAGGTACCCGGCAGCACAGTTATCGGCGCGCCGGATATCCTGACCCTGTGCGCGCACCTCAAGGGTGCGGTGCCCATCGCACCGGCACAGGGTATGGGAGCGCCCCGCCGCGAAAGTGAAAACGATCTGCAGGATGTCATCGGGCAACCGGGCGCCCGGCGAGCACTTGAAATCGCGGCCAGTGGTGGCCACAACCTGCTGTTGTGGGGACCTCCCGGAACCGGCAAGACGCTGCTCGCCAGCCGACTGACGAGTATTCTCCCACCCATCGCCGCTGCCGAGGCGCTCGAAGGGCTGGCCCTGCGCGACACCCTGCAACAAGGTACGGGCGAGGCCGCCTGGGCTTCGCGCCCTTTCAGAAATCCTCATCACAGCGCCAGCGCTGCCGCCCTGATCGGCGGTGGGGCCCGGCCGCAGCCCGGCGAAGCATCGCTGGCACACGGTGGCGTCCTGTTTCTCGATGAACTCCCCGAATTTCACCGTAACTGCCTGGAGGCTTTGCGGGAACCGATGGAATCGGGAGAAATCACCTTGTCCCGCGCACGCTACAAGGTCACGTACCCGGCGCGGTTCTTACTCGTAGCCGCCATGAACCCCTGCCCCTGTGGTCACCTGGGCGACCGCGAGCGGCCGTGCCACTGCGCGCCAGGCCAGGTACAGCGCTACCGCTCTCGCGTATCCGGCCCACTGCTGGATCGTATCGACGTGCAGGTTCACGTCTCACGCCTGCCAGCCAATGCACTGGTGAACCCTGTGCACGACGGTGAAAACTCCGCCACTGTTCGCGCGCGGGTCGAACGCACTCACCAACGCCAGCTGGACAGACAGGGCTGCGAAAATAGCGCCCTGAGCGCCACTCAACTTGTCGACCATTGCGCGATGAGCCGCGATACCAGCGATCACCTCGCCACCGCAGCCGACCGGCTGCAACTCTCTGGCCGGGGACTGCACCGCACCCTGCGCGTTGCACGCACACTGGCCGACATGGCGTCAGAAGCTGCGGTGCAGATCCCGCATATTAATGAAGCGCTGGGCTACCGGGGCGACAGCCCCAACGCGCTTCGACACAGCTAACGCAGGGCACTCAGTACAACCACCGGCTACGCCGCACCCTGCCATACCTGTGCCAGTACCGGCTGCAGCGCGTCCTGTACCGGGGGCGGCACTACGGCTCCGACACCCTGGGGCACATCGTATGTAGCCATCGCCTGCACCAGGGTTTGAATACCCGCCGTTGTCGCCATGTAACTGTCACCGCCAAACTCCGCCACGCTCACCTGCGCAAGCTTGTGCTGATCGTCGAGAAACCAGTCAGTGAAGCGCCACTGCGTATCGCTGCCAACCACGTCAACCAGCAGGTCGTCCGTGGCATGATCCTGCGAAAACCAGAGGTTGTCATGATCAACCCAGAGAATGGCGGCACTGTCATCAAGTGTCGTGTCTGTGTTCGACTGGTGAATTACGTCGACATCATCAATGGGTGAGAGCAAATAGATATCGTTGCCGTTCCCGCCGCTAATGGTATCGTAGCCGCCACCGCCCACCAGCACTTCAAACGCCGCGTCGGAACTGACGATGGTATCGTTGCCCGCGCCCCCGGAGACAAAAAAGACGCCCTGCAACGCTGTTGCAGAAAAATCCATGACATTGTCGGCATCAGTACCGGAGATCAGGTTGGAATAGCTCGGGGCGGCCTGGATCAACTCGATGCTGTCCTGTGGGCTCATCCCGTGAATCACCAGCGACGCGTTGTCTTCCAGTTGAATCGTATCGAAACCACTTCCACCGGAAAAACTATCCACCCCTTCATCGTGACCAACAACGAACCGATCGTCGCCGCCGCCTCCATACAACAGATCGTCGCCGCGACCGCCGTCAATCAGGTCCGATCCGGCACCGCCAATCAGTATGTCCTGGCCGTGTCGACCAAAGAGGGTATCGTCCCCATCACCGCTGTCCAGGTGATCGCCAAACTCCGACCCCACGATCACATCGCTCGTAGTAGTGCCTGACGCAACCAGACCAGCGGTGGCATTGGCCAGCGTCCAAAGCTGCGCGCCGCTCAAGGTGAGATCACCCGCGAAGGTCAACGAATCAATCGCGACGCCGGTAAAAGGCGTTGCGTTGAAGGGCGGCACCATTTCGAACTGCATCTTGAACAGATTGAACGTTTCTCCGGTCGATTCCACCACCAGTTGCAGACCGGTTTCCTCGGGCTGCCCCGCGCCGGTAATTCCTGCCGCGAGCGAGCCAATTGTGCCAATACGTACATCGTTGAATACGGCACCCGGATCCAGCTGAACGCCAACCTCGGTGACCGCCTGATCCACCAGGATGGTATCGATGCCCGAACCGAGACCCAGCACAAATTGCGCCGAACCACCGACCACCGTCGCCCTGTCATCCCCTGCGCCAAACGCTACGGTGTGACTACCCACGCCAATATTGACGCTGTCGTCGCCATGGCCGCCGAGAATGGTTGATTCGCCTTGATTCAGCGCGAAGACTGTATCGTCTCCGGCTCCGCCGTCGAGGAAGTCAGTGCCGCCGCCACCAAAGAGCGTGTCATTTCCGCCAAAGCCATAGATCTGGTCATTGCCGCTTCCGCCATTCAGGGAATCCTGCTGCTCCGACCCCAACACTGTGCTCAGCCCGCTGGTGGTGACGTATTGCAATTGGTTCGAGAGCAGGGACGGCAGGGCGTACTCCACCGAATCCACGACAATCGAGCGCAAGGGATTTTCCTCCAGCGTACCCTGGTGAACCAACACCTCGAGCGAATCGACGACCTTTCCTCCCGTCACCAGTTCGTCGAGAACGACAGGGCCAGACACAGGGTTATCAACGAAATAGTTTTCGATCGTTACCGAATCGGCACCGCCACCGATTTCGATCCGCAAGGTATCGAGGATTCGCTCAAACCAAACATCATCCAGGGTAATTCCCCCGTCCAGCACCAGGCGATCTTCACCGTGTGCAGCAAGCGTCAATAGCGAACTAGCGTTCAACCCAAGTGCATAAGGCGCAAGTGATGACCCGGATAAATCGTAATGCGACTCCGTCGACCAGTTATAGCGAATCACATCGTGACCATCACCGGCTCCAAACCGGAACGTGGCCCCCTGCGCCAGCGGCGTAGAAATGAAGTCATTGCCTGCCCCGCCGCGGATATCCTTGCGGCCAATTCCACCGACAGACTTGTCGAAGTAGAACACGTCCAGGTGGATACGATCGTCCTCCGCCCCGGTTTCGATCAGGTCATCCCCGTAACCTGCATACACCTCATCCGGACCTGCCGAACCGATAATGTGATCGGCTCCCAGGGAGCCGTAAGTGGCAGAGACCAGTGGCGAATGAATGATCGGCCTGAAATTCGCATCGTTCTCTGAGGCTAGCTGATAATAGAGCAGCGCGTTTTCTCTGGAGTCCTGTAAGGTCGGAAGTGCGAGGCTCACCGCGTCACCGGCTCCGTAGCTGATAGTCGCTGCGCCGGCGGAACTGCTGAAATCCAGAGCACCCACATCCACGTTCTGCCCGAAGCGAACCTCGCCGCGCCGATCACGGGTGACCGTACTGCCGGCGACAAACTGCGACTGGACCAGGTCTTGTCCGTCCCCGGCCTCGAAAGCGAAGACATCCTCACCCGCGGCGTCAGCAAAGATCGTGTCGTTACCCGCGCCCGTTTCGAACACGTCATCTCCCGCCGTGCCATGGAGTTCGGCATCAAGCAGATCGGATCGAATTGTCAGCGCGCTCGCCTGCCGGTCTACCAGGACCGAACTGATCCTGCCGACATCCATACCCGCAGTCGACCAAACGCTATCCACACCCGAGTATTCGATGCGGAAATCGGATGTCGTGTTGGCGGTGTAGTAGAGAGCCAGTTCAGTGGCATCGATATTCTCGAAAGCCAGCTGCGTGCTGCCATGACTGTCGATGATCGAGTCAATCCCGTCACCGGGAGCAAAGATGTATGTATCAAACCCTAGTCCGCCATCGAGCGAATCACCTCCGCCACCACCGGTGATAATGTCGCGGCCTGCTCCAGCCACGATCACGTCATTCTCAGCACTACCGATTACCGTATCGTTGGTGTTGGTGCCATTTACAGATCCGGAAAAGCCGTAGTGCGTCAGTTGATCGCCCGCCGCCAGGGTCAGGGTGTCGATATTCTGCTGTTCCAGCACAATCGCAAAATCGAAGGTGGGGCCCAGCGCCTGGCTGGAAAAGGTCAGCAGCGCCAGTTGTTCAGTAGATTCCCCGGTGGGCGTGACGTAGGCATTCTGCACGTTGGACAGGAGCGTCATCACCGGAGCGTGAATTGCACTGTCATCTATCGACAGTATCGCGTCGCGCTCGGTC
>CAYGOX010000213.1:0-7130 GCA_964351485.1 uncultured Halioglobus sp. | reverse complement strand
ACCTGGTCTACCTGCGACAGTGGCTGCTGCCCCTGAACCTGGTGGCGTTCTACCCGCTCGAACTGGCCGGGACCACCACCGCGTGGCTGCTCCCACTGCTGTTACTGCTGGTGGCCACTGGTGCCGTAACCTGGCTCTGGCGGCGCAGTCCGCTGACGCTATTGGGCTGGACGTGGTTCCTGGTGACCCTGCTCCCGGTCATCGGACTGGTGCAGGTGGGCGAGCAGGCGCACGCCGACCGCTACATGTACCTGCCGGCGATCGGGTTGTTGCTGATCGGCCTGGCGTTGTTTGGCTGTGTCCCGCGCGCGCTGGCGCGCAGTGCGCTGATCGTGACCGCCGCGTTCTGCGTGTTTCTCGGCGCTTTGACCTACTGGCAGGTGGCGACCTGGAAAAACCAGTACACCGTTTTTTCGCGGGTACTGGAACTGGAGGGACCCAACCACAAGGCGCACATCCACCTGGCCGCTTTCTTCCTGCGTCACAACGAACTGGCGCGCGCAGAGCAGCACGCCATGGCCTGCATCGTGCTCCGGCCGAACCTCTCGGACGGCCACCAGGCACTGGGAAACATCGCACTGGCGCGACGCGAATTTGCACAGGCCGAACAGCACTACCGACGGGCGCTGGCGCTGGGGCCGCCACTTGCAGTGGTGTTTAACAACCTGGGCATCGCCCTCGCCCAACAGGGCGGACATGAAGCCGCCATGCAGGCGTTCACCGAGGCAGTCCGCCTGGAACCGGAGCTGGAGGCCGCCCGGCTCAACCTGCAGCGCCACCGCGACGACGCGGCGAACGGGGAGTAACCATGCAGGGCGAAGTATTGCGTTACCTCATCGCCGGCGCGATCGCGTTCTTCTCCGACCTGGCGGTGCTGTCTGCCTGCACCGAGTTACTGGGTATGCACTATCTGGTGTCCAACGTGTTCGGCTACGGTACGGGTCTGATAATCGCCTACCTGCTGAATACGCGCTGGGTGTTCCGCTACCGCCGGCTGGCGAAAAAAACGCGCCTGGAATTCGCCATTTTCACCGCCATCGCGCTGATCGGACTGGGCATCAACGAACTGGTTCTACTGGTCATGGTCAGCCAGCTTTCCACGCACTATGTGTCGGCCAAGTTCGTGGCAACCTTTTTTGTTATGGTGTTCAACTTCGTGGCCAAGCGACAGATCCTCTTCCGGCCGCCGCGCGAGGACTAGCAGCGTGATCAACGGCAAGAAAATCATTGTGGTGATGCCCGCGTACAACGCGGCGCAAACCCTGCAGAAAACCTACCGGGAAGTCCCGCTGGACATCGTCGACGAGGTAGTACTGGTCGACGACGCGAGCCGCGACAACACCGCCGACGTCGCCCGTGAACTGGGCATCCGGCATGTCCTGACGCACGACAGGAACCTGGGCTATGGCGGCAACCAGAAAACCTGTTATCGCCACGCCCTGTCACTCGACGCCGATATCGTGATCATGGTGCACCCGGACTACCAGTACACCCCGCGCCTGATCCGGGCAATGGCGGCATTGATCGCCGACGACGTGTTTGACTGCGTGCTGGGCTCTCGCATCCTCGGCGTGGGCGCACTCAAGGGCGGCATGCCGCTCTACAAGTACATCGCGAACCGGTTCCTGACGTTCGTCCAGAACCTCCTGGCCGGCTACAAGTTGTCCGAGTATCACACCGGCTACCGCGCTTTCTCCGCCGAGGTGCTGAACACGCTGCCGCTGGAGCGCAATTCGAACGATTTTATCTTCGACAACCAGATGTTGCTGCAGATCATCGGTCACGGGTTTTCGATTGGCGAGGTGACCTGCCCTACCCGCTACGCGACCGATGCATCCTCGATCGGCGGACTGCCCGCCATTCGCTACGGACTGGGGGTACTGGCCGAATCACTGCGCTACCGCGCGGCGCGCAGTGGCCTGGCCCGCAACCAGTACAACGTGCAGCCGCGCGACTAGCCGGCGCGGCGGTCGCCGAGGTTCGAGGTTGTGTCCTTGAACTGGAGGTTGGTGAGCTGCTCCGACAGCAGGCCGATCAGGAACATGATCGCCCCGGTCAGGATCAACAGTGTCGAGCCGTTGGTAAAGCGCATCCCCGAGTTGTAGATCGTCAGCACATAGTTGATAACACCCAGGCCGGATGTGAGCGCCGCCGCCGGGAAATACACTTTCAACGGCGAGTAGAGCGTTCCCACCTTGAAAATAATCAACAGGAACCGGACACCATCGCGCGTCAGGTTGATATGGCTCTTGCCCAGAGTCTTGGAGACGGTGATCGGCACGAAACCAACGGAGTAGCCGGCGCGAAAGAACGCCATGGTCGACGTGGTGGGGTAGCTGAAGCCATTGGGCAACAGGTACAGGAAGCTGAGGAACTTGCGCCGGTTGACGCAGCGAAAGCCCGAGGTCAAATCGTCGATTTTACGATTCACCATCCAGCTCGCAAAGCGGTTGTACAGCGTATTCGCACTCCAGCGCGCCACGTTGGCCTGTGACTGCAGACCGCTGCGCGCACCGACCACCAGGTCGTAACCCAAATCCATCTGCTCGACCAGGCGACCGACATCATCGGCCTTGTGTTGCCCGTCTCCATCCATAAACACGATCACATCGCCCCGGGCAGCCCGCGCACCGGTTTTCACCGCAGCGCCGTTACCCTTGGAGTAAGGGTGCGTGATGACCTGCACGCCGGCATCGAGACACACCTTTTCGGTATTGTCGGTGGAGCCATCATTGACCACGATAATTTCGGCATCCGGGTACTGCTGACAGAGATCGGGCAGCAACAGTCCGAGACCGGTCTCTTCATCCTTGGCGGGAATCACAATGGATACTTTCAACGTTTACTTCTCCACGTAAAGTGCGAGCGTCTGGCGTTGCGCGGTGGTCAACTTGCCCTGGGCCTGCAGCGACTGCAGTCGCTCAACCGCCTCCTCAACTGCCGCGGCGCGATCGAGCGCCGTCGCAAAATGCAGCTTCATCAACAGGGCCTGCCGATTGTTCGGGGAGCGCCGCAACACATGTTCGATATAGGCCAGGGCGTTGTCGAACCGCCCCAGGGCATTCTCCAGGATCGCCATGGCACTGTAGAGCGCCGCCGCACCGCGCCGGCGATCATCGATCAGCAGTATCTGCGCCATGCGATCGGCAAAGACCACGCGATCGATGTGCGGACACGCGTTGTCCTGCAACAGGCGAACCATTGTCAGCAAAGTAGGGACAGAACTCAATGGCCGCTGCACATCACGCGCGCCCACCTGTTCGATCGTACCGGGCGGTGGCGGCTGGTTGGCGGCACAGCTCAGCGCAAGGTTCCGCACCAGGTAATCACTGTAGCGCTCGTTGGCCGCGGCCTTGTTCTGGCTGCCGTTGTAGGCCGCCAGGGAATACCCCAGTGCCGCATCGAGCTCGCCATGCCCGGCCATGAGCGCCGCCATGTCATTGTTGGCGCGCGCGGATGTCGGGTGCCCGTTCAGGTGGTGCAGGGTCAGCAGGGGTCGCGAGGACCACACCAGTACCAGGGGACTGGTCTGCAGAGCAAACCACAGCGGCAGCGCTACCAGCCACACCAGCAGTGGCGCCGCGACCGGCCGCCAGCGCGTCGCGACCCAATGGAACAGACCGCCCAGCGCGATCACCAGACCGATGGCGGGCGCGTAATTGCGGTGCTCGAAAACCATTTCCAGCGGCAGGACCGTGGACTCCACAGTGTGGGCCACCAGGAACCAGCTGATCCCGAAGGCCACCAGGCGCGCGTGTTTACCAAGCCAGAATAACAACACGACGAAGGCCACCGCCGCCCAGCCCACGACAGCCCACAACGTCAGTGCCGGCTGGTTCAGCGATTGCGAGACGATCCAGTCGTCGTGATACAGCCCCATGCGGTGCGTCGCAGGCATCACCAGCTGTGCCACGTAGTCCCAGAGTATCCGCGCCTGCGTGAAAAGACGCTCATCGAGCGTGAAGGGCCGACGGTGAAAGCGCTCCGCCAGCTGGTCATAACCCAGGACCAGCACCAGCGACGCACCGATCACCCCCACCGCAATCAGGGCGTAAATGCCTCGCTGCGCCCACAGCACCGGACGCTGGTCACGACCCCTGCAGTCGAGCCACATCACTTCGAGCAGGAGAATGATCGGCAGCGCGACGACGGTATTTTCCTTGGCCGCCATACCCAGCGCGAAAAACACCAGCACCAACACCAGTCGCAGGGGGGCGCGACGACCTTCGATAAGCGCAAAACGCCAGTACAGATAGGACAGCAGCGTCAGCAACAGGAAAAAGGTCGACAACATGGCCATGCGTTGCACCACGTACAACACCGTGCTCACGAACAGCGGGTGCAGCAACCAGGTCGCGCCCAGCACCACGGCCAGGAAGCGGTAATGTGGTGTCTGGCGATAGCGGAACAGGCACCACAGCAGCCAGGTGACCAGCAGCCCGTTCACCGCGTGCAGCAGGATGTTGACTTTTTTGCGCACGCTCAAACCGCCACCCAGGTACAACTCTTCGGCGACGAACGTCACCATCGAAACACTGCGCCCGAAAGCGCCGGAGCGGTCACCAAAAATATAATCCCACGCCTGTTCAGGATTGTCCGCCAACCCGTTCAGCACCAGCACACTGGTGCGGTCATCGAGCAGGTCCGGACCGGTGTGGCCGGGCCAGTACAGCCACACCGACAGCATCAGTACCAGCAGCGCGGCCAGCGCGGGCAGGGTCATACCGCCGAACAGGGGGGCGAATCGACGGATCATTGATCGAACACCGCGCGGATCGTGCCGATTTCCAGCCGGTCGCGATCATTGGCCAGCCAGCGGGCCACGGCCGCGTACGTAGCCGGCAGATTATCGCGCGCATGAAACTGCGCCTGCAGCGCTGCCGCCTTGCGGTGGCCCGGCCGGCGCTCGACAAACGCCTCGAGCAAGGCGCGCAGGGTCTCGCGCTCTTCCACTCCGCCCCCAGCGAGAAGTTTGAAACGCAGGGCGAGCAAGCCAAAGCTGCCCGGGCGGCGCTCCTGGAGGTGCGCAATGGTTGACGCCACGCGCGCGCGATCCACGTTGGGACCTCCGCTAAGCACGTGATCAATGAGCACACCCAGGGCAGTAACGTCGGAACGCTGCAATTGCCGCGTGAGTGCCAGCGCCTCGATCTTCGCCAACCAGTCCTGTTCCAGCGCGAGCCGCGGGAAATGCCGGGTATCGACCTGGTAGAGCATCACCAGCGGGGCGATGTCGCGACCGTCGAGTTCATGCATGGCCAGGTAATATTGCCTGGCCGTCACCGCGAGCGCGGCGCGCTGCTCGGTATAGAGTGGCGTGGACGGGGTGGCCAGATACTGGTTGTACACCGCGTTGGCGTAATAAAAGTTTGCACGTGGTGAGTGCGGGTGATTGACCACGTTGTAGCGCGCCAGCGTGGTCGCATCGCGCCACGCATAGCTGCGAATGCCCAACATGATGGCCAGCGCTACCACGACCAGCACGCCGGGCATCGCATAACGCCCTGCCCCGAGACGCGACCCGAGCGCCAGCAGCGCTTGACTGGCCAGTATCAACAGACCCACCGAGGGCAGGTAATTGCGGTGCTCGAACACCATCTCCAGTGGCAGTACGGTCGACTCGACCGTGTGACCCACCAGGAAAAAAAACACCGCAAACGCCACCAGGGGAATCGCGCGTTGCAGCGCCGCCGCCAGGCTGACAACCGCGAGCCAGCCCAGAATGGCCAGAAGGGTTGTCACAGGTTCGAACAGGCCGCGAGAAACAGCGATATCGTCGTGGAAAAAACCCAACTCGGTAACCACGGGAAACACTGTCCAGTAAACGTAGTACCAGAGCACACGAAACTGCGTCAGCACGCGTTCCTCAAGCGTGAATTCGCGATTGGCGTAGCGGTCCAGCAGCCAGTCGGGCAAACCCGCGTAGAGTACAGGCAGCAGTAACAGTGGTGCCACCAGCAGACACCAGGCCGCGCGACCCAGTGCGCGATTGCGCTGTCCCGCCCAGTGTCCGCCAAACAGTGTCGCCTCGATCACGATCACCAGCCACGGCAACAGCACGCCGTTTTCCTTGGACAGCGTGGCGACCGCCGTCAGCAGCAACACCCACAGCGCCGCCGCCGCAACCTCGCCGGCACTCGCGCCACTGGTTGCCCACCGCAGGCGATAGTGCAGGTAAACGAGGATTCCGCCGAGCGAAAACAGCGTGGCCAGTTGCGCCATACGCTGAACGCCGTACATCACCGTGGAAACATGCAGCGGGTGCAACAGCCAGAGCGCGGCGGCCAGCAGGGCCAGGCTTTCAACGCCAGTGCGCACGCTACCGTTCACCAGGACGGGCGCTCGCGCAAGTCGCAGCACGATGAGGTAGATCAGTGCGCCGCACAGAAGGTGGATGAACAGATTGGTGGTCTTGATCACGGCCGGGGTAAACGCACCGGCCAGCACATGGTTCAGTGCGAACGTCCACATGGCCACGGGACGATCCAGCGCCCCGGCGCTGCTGCTCAACGCCGCGCTGCGCCAGTCGTCGAACTGTCGACCGTCGATCTGGACCAACGCGTTGTCCAGCAGGTTGGGAATGTCGTCGAAGAACAGGGGGCCACCCAGGGCGGGCAGGTAGAGTACCAGGCAGGCAAGCGCGGCGGCGATGAGCAGCAGGCGCGAGCCGGCAGTGCGATCGTCGGCCGTATCACGGTCAGTCACAACGTTTCACCCGGTGGTTGGTTCGATTGTTCTGGTTATGCCGCTAGGGTACTACAGACGGCAATAAAAAAAGCCCGGATAAATCCGGGCTTCGAGTGTTCGCCCGAAGGCGAGATGCGTCTTATTAGGTACCGCGGCAGGTAGCCGGCAGGTATTTCAGCGGTACTTCATTGTTGCCGCCATCATCGCCCGGCAGGCAGGTCCACGCCATGCTGTTGTCCGAGTTGGTTGAACCTGAAAGGTGGAATGACGCGGTAGTCGTATTGGAACTGCAGTCGCTGCCATCCCACACGCAGGTGTTGATGTTGGCGACAATGCGCACAGGATCGCCTGTAGTAGGCGTTGCGACAGACAGATCCTCGATCACCTCGCTCGCAGTGCGATCAGCCGTGTTGATGCCGAACGATGTCGCGTTTGAAGGATAC
>CAYGOX010000212.1:0-7138 GCA_964351485.1 uncultured Halioglobus sp. | reverse complement strand
GAAATGCTCCGCCCACTGTTTCGAATAGTGCATGGCAAGGCGAAAGAACGGCAGGTCGCGCTCCTGCATTTCACGCAGGATTCGCGCGGAGGGTGTCAGTGACGCGTCTTCGACCTTGCGGCGCTGGTCGGCGAGCGCGTCAGAGTAAGCCCCTGTGTTGTGAGCCTCATCGAAGCTCGCGGCGACCGGCGTCATGGCCTGCAGTAAATCCTCTGCCCACTGGACGAGCGTGACGCTGTCATTGTCGCGTACCAGCGTAAGGCCGGGCTTGCGCCCCTCGTTGACCACCGCTTCAAAATTCGCCGCCTGACGCGCCTGTTCAGCGTCTTCGCAGGGCGGGCTGTCTTCAAGCAGACAGTACACGAGGAAGGTATCGAGGAAGCGGATTTGCTGCGCGTCGATACCTACCGGCGTAAATGGACTGACATCGACGCAGCGCACTTCAATGTACTCGATGCCTCCGCGCGCCAGGGCGCCCAGCGGAATCTCGCCCGATCGCGTAACACGCTTGGGCCGAATGGGGCTGTAAAATTCGTTTTCAATCTGTAGCAGACTGTCGTTCAGTTGCTCGTACACGCCGTCCTGGCCGAAGGGGATGTCGGCATACGCCGGGTGCGGCTTGACGATCGCGCTGGACAGCGTCTCGATATAGTTGTCCAGGCTGTTGTAACACACGTTCATGTTTTTCTGTGCATCGCTGTTGTAACCGAGGCCACCCATGCGCAGCGCGGTGCCGTGGGGCAGGTACAGGCTTTTGCCGGCCTCGTCGAACGGGACCAGTGAGTGGTCTGTGCGCCCGCGCAGGAATGTGGCGCAAACCGCCGGCGATGCGCCGTAGAGGTAAATCAGCAGCCACGAATAGCGGCGGAAGTTGCGGATGAGGGCGAGATAGCGCTCGCTGATGTAATCTTTCAGCTCGCCGGGTTGTCCCGCTTCCGTCCATGCGGCCTGCCAGTACGCCTCGGGCATTGAAAAGTTGTAGTGGATGCCCGAAATCGCCTGCATCAGCCGGCCGTAGCGATTGCCCAGGCCATAGCGGTACACGGTTTTCATCCGCGCGACATTGGAGCTGCCGTACTGCGCAACCGGGATGCCGTCATCACCGCTGACGATACAGGGCATGCTGGTCGCCCAGAGCATCTCGTCACCGAGTTGGCTCTGCACGAAACTGTGGATGTCTTCCAGCGTGCCCAGGCTTTGTTCAATGCCCTGGCTCACCGGCGTGATGAACTCGAGTAACGCTTCGGAGTAATCGGTGGTGATCCAGCTGTGGGTCAGCGCGGAGCCGAGACCGGCCGGGTGCGGGGTTTGCGCGAGCTTGCCTTCGGGCGTTATCCGCAGGCTCTCCTTTTCGATGCCCCGGTTGATCTGGGCAAGGCCTGCCGCCGCAGTCGCGGTCGCCAGCGAGTCCAGCCGGGATTGCAGATGAGAGGACAAGCGAAACTCCTTGTGATCGGCAGGCGACCGGTGCGCATGGGCGCGCGCCGGATATCGCCTGAACAGCGATTATATCGGGCGAGAGGTTAACACAGTTCGTCCATCGTCCGCTGTAACAGCTGAACTGCGAAGTTGCCCTGGATTTCGCCCGGCTGGTCGGTGGACAGCATGATGCGCGACAGGATCAGGCCGTAGCGCGCCGCTGCGAAAATCACGTAGTAGTCGTAGGCGTCTGCGCTGTGGCCGGACTTCTCGGCCCAGCGCTCCAGTGTCTGTTCGTACGGCGGCAGGCCTTCGAGCCGCGGGAAGCCCAGGCCGTCGGCGAAGGTTGAATCCATGTAGTTGAACCAGGCGATATCCTGCAAAGGGTTGCCCAGTACCGCCATTTCCCAGTCCAGCACAGCGGCGACCCGGTCCAGCGAGTGCTCGAAAATCATATTGCCCAGGCGTGCATCACCCCAACACAAAACCGTCGTTTCATCTTTGGGCTGGTTGTCGAACAGCCACTTGAGCGCACTTTCGCAGATGGGATGGGAATTGCCTTCCAGCCCCCACTCGAAGTAGTGCTGCCAGTAGTCCAGCTGCTGCTGCAGGGGCGTGCGCCCCGGCTCGTGCAATTTGTCAAAACCCAGCGCGCGGTAGTCCAGCTGATGAAACTGCGCCATAGTGTCGATCGCGGCGTTCCACATCTGCTCGCGCTGCGTCGTGGTGGTCTCATGCAACACCCAGCCGTCCATGTTGTAGGGAGGCATGTCTGTGGGAATCTTCCCGTCGATATGTTTCATCAGGTAAAACTGGACGCCCAGCAGGCTGGTGTCGGTTTCCAGTCCGCGCAACTGCGGAACGGGAATGGTGTTGGCCTTGCCGATCACGTCCATGACTTCATACTGCAGGCTCAGGTCATAGTCGGGGAACACCGGCCGTTCGATCTGCGGTTGGAGCCGCGCGACGACGCCTTCCTTGTGACGTTCTCCCGATTCTTCCCATTCGATATCGAACAGGAGCGTGACGTTGGACATCCCGGTGGACTCGGGAATTTTCATCTCGGGGATGGTGACCTGGTGGCCGCGGTGGCGGCTCAGCCAGTCCTGTAACTTGATGCGGGTGGCTTCACTGTCTTCAAGCAGGGGGGTGGGGCGTGAGTTTTCCACGGTCGTTTACTCTCCTTGTTATGTGAGCCGCGCCCTAGTATAGGGTTGGCGGTGAAAGCTGACTACAGGCCCCCGTCGTGGCAATTTTGCGGCATACCTCGTTTGGAGACTTGTCCGGTGCCGGCAAGCTGCTAGAGTATGGCGCTCTGCTGGGGGAGGTGTCTGGTGAGAATTACTGAGTGGCTTAAAATCCTGTCTGCTGAAGGCGGCTCCGACCTGTACCTGAGCACCGGTGCGCCGCCCTGTGCAAAATTTGAGGGGCACCTGAAGCCCATCGCCAGCGACATTCTCCAGCCGGGGGAAATCAAGGAAATCGCCTACGAGATTATGGATTCCACCCAGCAGGCCGAGTTCGAGTCGGAGCTGGAAATGAATCTCGCGATCTCCGTGTCCGGCTTCGGGCGATTCCGCGTCAATATCTTCGTGCAGCGCAACGAGGTTGCGATCGTCGCGCGTAACATCGTGGCGGAAATCCCGCAGTGGCAGGATCTGCGTTTGCCCCCGATTCTGGTTGACGTGGTGATGCGCAAGCGCGGCCTGATCCTGTTCGTGGGCGCCACCGGCTCGGGCAAGTCCACCTCGCTTGCCGCACTGCTCGATCATCGGAATTCGAACAGTAGTGGGCATATCGTGACGATCGAAGATCCGGTCGAATACGTTCACAGTCACAAGAAATCGATCGTCAACCAGCGCGAGGTCGGTGTCGATACGCGCAACTGGCACAACGCGCTGAAGAACACACTGCGCCAGGCGCCCGACGTGATCCTGATCGGGGAGATTCGTGACAGGGAAACCATGGAGCACGCTATCGCGTTCGCCGAAACCGGTCACCTGTGTATTTCGACCCTGCACGCCAACAACGCCAACCAGGCCCTGGACCGCATCATCAACTTTTTCCCGGAGGATCGGCGAGCGCAACTGCTGATGGACTTGTCGCTCAACATCCAGGCAATTGTCTCCCAGCGCCTGATTCCCACCACGACAGGGTCGCGCTGTGCGGCGGTCGAGGTATTGCTCGGTACGCCCATGGTGTCCGACCAGATACTCAAGGGCGATATCGAGGGTCTGAAAGAGACCATGAAGAAGTCGGAAAATATCGGTATGAAGACGTTCGACACAGCGCTGTTTGAACTCTTCAAGGAAGGGTTGATCACCGAAGAAGAAGCGGTGCGCAACGCCGACTCGGCCAACAACGTGCGCCTGAACATCAAGTTCGCCCGGGAAGAGTCCGAGTCCGGCGGTACCGGCCTCAGTCTTGAAAGCATCGACGATAACGAACAAATTCTCTAGCGTCTGAACCGCGAGCGCGCGTTCAGACCAGCCCTTCTTCGCGCAGCCCCGGCAACACTGACTCGGCAAAAGTCTTGAGGCTCTCCCAGCCCGTGTCGGGTTCGATTCCGCCACACAGCGGATGGAACATGATCGGCTGTGCGTCGATCATGTCACGCGCGGCATCGATCAGTTCGGCCGGGCGAAAGACCCGATAAGCGCCACTGGCGCGCAGGTCGTCGAGGTTGTCGTAATGGCGATAGGGCGTGAACACTTTCGCCTGCTCCGCCCACTGGGCATACATGTTGGTCTCGTGCTGCACGCTGGGCGCGATCTTATCCCAATACGCATCCGGATCTTCCGCGACGAAGGTGACGGTCGACGGTGCCGCCGGCATTGGACCCGGATCGGGCTTGCCCATTTTTTTCAATTCTTCGCGGTAATATTCGAAAATTTCCGGCCCGGAAGGGATGAAGAAATCGGCATCACGCGCTGCGCGGCGCGCTGCCGGCCGGCTGCTGCCGCCCATCAGTAACATCGGGCGCGGTTCACTGAACGGGCGCGGGGTGATCGTGATGGTGCGACCCTCGTATTCGAAGGTCTCGCCGGTCCAGGCTTGTTTCAGGAAAGGACCGATGTCGTCCATGTACTGTTTGCGAATGCTCAGCTCCTTGCCCACCGCCTGGAACTCTTCTTCGCGGTAGCCGCCGCTGATAATGGGGATGACACGGCCGCGGCTGATGATGTCGAGTACGCATAGGTCTTCGGCAAGCTGGACCGGGTCGTGCAGCGGTGCGATGAGGGCGGAGATATACATCTGCATGGTCGAGGTGCGTGCCGCGATCGCCGAGGCCAACAGCAGGGGCGACGGGCAATAACCGTCGGGCGAGCCGTGGTGTTCCGACAGGTGCACGGTGGGAATTCCCTGCGCCTCGCCCCACTGGCACATTTCGACGGCGCACTGGTAGGCGTCTGCGCGAGAAACGCGGGTCGGTTCGGGCTGGCGCATATCGAACCGGAGCATGAGCTGGGGCATGGGCGGGACCCTGGTAAGTGTTGGCTAGGCCTAACTTAGTCAATCGCCCCGGGTCGCTCAAGGCATGAGCGCGGTCACCTCGTCATTGCGCCGGACTGGCTCAAGAGTCCAGACTTGCGAGCAGCTTGTACCAGGTCTGGATGTCGGAATCGCTATTGTTGAGCAGTTTGAAGCCCACGTGCCAGGCTGGCAATTCGGTGTCGGTGGGGTTGCACCAGATGGTTTCACCGGTGAGGTAGAGGATCTGGTTGTCCTGGGGTGAATCGATGCCGACCTGCAGTATCTTGCCGATCTCGATGGGTTCATCGACGGCCACCCGGATGCCGCCGCGCGATACCGTCACGGTGCTGCAGGCCAGCAGCCGCCCGGTGTTGGAGCGGCTTGCGTCGGCGGATTCGACCTCGACAAAGGTGCGCGTTGTAATCGGCAGGCGCAGCCACTCACGGTTGTCGTGCAGCATCAGGCGTCTTTATCCTCACGCGCCTGTTGTACCGCCTCGCGGAAGTTCGAGCGTGTCTCCAGGATGTCCACCAGCCCCTGGTCTACCAGGCTGCCCAGCTCCGCGCCGGAAATTGTGCGCAGCTTGACGCCCTTGCGATTGACGAATATGTACTGGTCTTCTTCCGGGTCGTGCACCGCGAGCCGCGCCATGAGCGGCGTTTCTCCGTCGTGAAAGCCCAGCCAGGTTCCCGAGGGCAGGTCGATTGGTGCGGAGGCCGGATCGACTGTATCGGTCGCTTCTTCGGCAGGCGCCGGAGTTGGCTCGGGCTCGGGATCGGGTTCGGCTGGTGTCGCGATATCAGCTTGTGTGTCCCGGTCTGCAGGGTCAGTGATCGTGGAGCCGGAAGAGGCCAGCTGCTGGCTCTGGTCGAGCAGGAAGCCTTCGCCCGAGGCGGCCATGGGGGCGCTGGATTCGGTCGATGCTGCCGATGCCGACTGGGATTCGGGCTCTGCCTCGCCGAGGAAGGGAGCTTCTTCGGCGTCGGCGACCGTTTCGGTCAGATCCTGGGCGGGCGTGTCTTCGAGGTCGACCTCCTGGCCGAAATCGTCCAGCAATTCATCGTCGAGCATATCCAGGAATGCGCGCTCGTCGGATTCGCTGGCATTGATATCCAGTGTCGCTTCCCCGGCCAGTTCGTCCTGGGGGAGATCGGGTGCGGGAACAGCCTGGACAGGGGTCTCGGACTCACGGGTGTCCGCGCGCGCCGTGACTGCCGGCTCGGCCTGGTTGGAAACCAGTTCAAGATCGGGCTTGCGTGCCTCTTCCGGCGCCTCTGAACGGTTCGCATCCCGCCAGTTCTCCGGTGCGCCCTGGGTCTTGGCGAGCGCGTCCAGCATGGCCTCGGACTTGATCCCGGCGGCCTGTGCCAGGCACCGGCTGAAGCTGGCACCCCGGTCCAGCGCTGCGACCTGGCCCTTGCTGGCCAGCTCGCTGAACTCGGCGAAACCGAGTTGTAAAACTTTGATACCGGCCATGTTGGCGAACAGCAGCTGTTCTTCGCGATCAACCTTCAGGACCAGTTGGACACGCACTTCGCCGTGGGTTGCGGAGTCGATGTGAAACCACTGGCCCTCGTCGTAGTCGACCCGCGCCCCGGAGGGTTCGACCTCGCCCGACAGGGCGGGATCCTGGGCGACTGCGATGGGCTCGATTTTCTGGGTTTTCAAAGCCTGTCCGCGCAGTACGCGCAGGTGGGCGAATTCCACCAGGCCCATGGCCTCGTTCACGGCCTCCGTGTCGTGGTGCAGGCTGAGCAGCCAGCGGCGCATTTCCTTGGGAAGGCGCGTCACCACATCCATGATGATTGACTTGCGCTCCTCGTCCGCGGAGTCGATGTCCTGAAGTGAGTCGAGCAGGGTGTGGGTTGTCTGTGACATCTCCTGCCACTGTTCCGAATCCTGTGAAAACTTCAGCAACACCAGCTGAGCGCTGCTGTACCAGGGCCCCTTGAGAAATTCGCCGATCTCCTCAGGCGCCTCGAACTGCGCGAGTAGATCATTAATCATGCGCGCCGCCTCGATCTTGGCGGCAGCGGTCTTGACCTTGCCCAGCTCGGTTTCCACGACGCGCTGGATCATGCGCTGTGCCCTGGCGTTGTCGCGCTCCGCCGCGGCGACGAACTGGCCGCAGACTGCTTCGATATCGGTGTCGCGATTGGCAAACCAGCCCCGCGCATCGTCGATCGCGCGGGTTACCTGTTGCTCGAGAATGGCGGCCACGCGGTCGAGGTTGGGCTGCCAGCCG
>CAYGOX010000211.1:6942-7184 GCA_964351485.1 uncultured Halioglobus sp. | reverse complement strand
AGACGCTCACGGCGGCATCGTCGATCAGCACCTGACCGGACCCCACGTGCACATCCGGCCACTGCGGGTGATAGTTCAGCAGGGTGTCCGATACATTAAAAGCCAGTTGCACCGTCCGCAGTGGCGCACCGTCCTTGCGCAGACTGCCGCGCCACAAAAATGCGCCCTGCTCGATGACCCCCTGGCCGATACTGTCGGCCAACCACTGGCGCAGGCCCGGCGACAGTGTGTAGGGAATGTAT
>CAYGOX010000211.1:4820-6928 GCA_964351485.1 uncultured Halioglobus sp. | reverse complement strand
GAGCAATTGCATCTCGACGCCCGCTTCGGTTTTTTGCAGGGGCACGTCCAGGCCGAACAGGACATGCGCTCTGCCCTCTTCGCCATCGGCGGTGAGCAGTCCGCTCGACAGCACCACCGCCTCGGCGCTCCAGTTCACACCCAGCGTACCGTGGACTTCATCAAAGGCCAGTGGATTGTGGTAAATGCTGGGAAACGACAGCGAGAGATTCCGGCTGTCCAGCGTAATACTGCCACCGCCGGGCCGGAGCGCCGCGTAGCCGCGCGCGGCCTCGACCCCGGGTGCACCGCGGAAGGACTCCACCGCAAGATCTTCGAAGGTCGCCTCCAGTTCCCAGTCCCGCGATGGCTGCGTGACATCACCGATATTCACCTGGACGGCCGGCAGCGTGCCGCGCGGCGCCAGTGTTGCAAAAATTTCGCGCAGCGAATCCGGCACCGCGCTCAGACCCGTGGCGATTGCGTTGACCGGTGCCAGTGGTACATCCTGAACGCGCAGGCGTACTGCACTCTCCCAGGTATCGACCTGTATGCGCGGCACGTTTACGCGCGTCTGCCCCTGTACGACAGTCATGTCGGTCCCGAACAGTGTCCAGTGCCGGTTTTCGCGGAACAGGCGCCCGCGCAGACTCACCGCATCCAGCGGCAGGGAAAGCACTCCGTCGTCGGAATACACCGTCAGGTCGCGCGCATTCATTTCGGCTTCGACGGTCGGTTCACCGTCCTGCAGGGTGAGCCAGAGCGCAATCTCCCCGCTGCCGCGGGACCACATCGGCGGCGCACCGGGCCCCATCAGCGCTCGAATAGCGTCCAGGTCCGGCGTTTTGATCGCGAGGTGAGCGCTGCCGGTTAATGTCTCGGGACGCTGCGGATCACCCACGCCGTCTGCGAGAATGTCCACCTGTGTACCGGATGTCGAAACCAGCGTTCCGCGCAGACGGCGGTGACTACCCTGCCGCTGGAGCGCCAGGTTGAGGTCCAGCACTCGCGATTCACCGCTGGGCAACGCGAGGGTGAGCGAATTGTGCGCCAGCGTTACGCGTTCAATATTGCGCAAAAAATCGTACAGCCAGTCGCCACCCTGGCCGCTTTCGCCCTGCAGGCCCGGCAGCAGCAGCTTGCCCTCGCGGGTCAGTTCGCCCTGCAAATCCAGCCCGCGCAACTCCAGGTGATTGAGCTGCAGTGACCGGGTGCGCAGGCTCTGCAGGATATTGACACTGGCCAGGCCCTCGTCGAGTTGCAACGGCGGCGCAGCGTCGCCGGGCGCGTCCAGGCGCAGGCGAGTGAGCACGATTTCGGGGGAGAACGAACGCCAGTGGCCGCGTAACTGCTGCGCATCGACCTCAAAGGGCAGGCGCTCGTTGAGCGCGTCGAGCAGCGGCTCCCGGTAGGCGTCGAGGTGACCCATCGCGAGCCGACCCAACCCGACATAGGCGGCCAGCACCAGGAGGCAGACCAGCAGAAATACCCAGAGCGTGCGGGCCAGTCGACTGTAAACAGAGTGCTGCAATGCTACCTACCGTTCCTGCTGATACCGTGTGTCGACTGCCCTCGCACCTAAAGCAGGATGATATCGAACTGCTCCTGCGTGTAGCTGCTTTCGGTTCGGAAGCTGATCGTCTTGCCGACAAATTCCTCCAGGTCGGCAAGATTGTTCGATTCCTCGTCGAGCAGCCGGTCAACCACCGACTGGGCCGCCAGCACCATTAGCGTATCATTTTCGTAGGCGCGGGCATCGCGCATTATTTCGCGAAAAATGTCGTAGCAGACCGTTTCTGCGGTCTTGAGCACACCGCGCCCCTCACAGACAGGGCAATCCTCGCACAACGTACGCGCCAGGCTTTCGCGCGTGCGCTTGCGGGTCATCTCAATCAGACCCAGTTCGGAAACGCCGGTGATCTGGTTTCGCGCCGGGTCGCGCGCCATGGCTTTTTCCAGCGTGCGCTGCACCTGGCGGCGATGCTCCGCCGACACCATATCGATAAAGTCGACGATGATGATACCGCCGAGATTGCGCAAGCGAAGCTGTCGCGCGAGGGCCGCGGCCGCCTCGAGGTTGGTCTTGAGAATGGTCTCGGCCTGGTTTTTGCGACCGACAAACGAGCCCGT
>CAYGOX010000211.1:583-4810 GCA_964351485.1 uncultured Halioglobus sp. | reverse complement strand
TCGAAAGCTTCGCGCCAAGTTCGCTTGATGGCGTCCCCGAGGATTCTCGACGAGCTGCTCGGCGCGCTGGCCTCCCATGGCGCGCGCCTCGACGCGGCGTCCGCGGAGGCCTTCACGCGCGGCCCCTGGCAGGGTGCGCTGCAGGGCACGCTGCAGTTCGTCTTCGACACCGTAGCGGTCAAACAGCGGGCGATCGCCGGTGTAGCACTCGAGCAGACCGGAGACTTCCGGCACATATTCCGCGCAAAATTCTTCCAGGGCCTTGAAGGCGGCCTCGTCGTCGATCGTGATGCGCGAGACAGAACTGCGTGCGAGATCGCGCACCGTGCGCATGTACAGGGGCAGATCCTCGTACAGTAACGTCGCTTTCTTGCCAGCTTTGCCACGGCGCGAGACCGCGGACCACACCCGTTGCAGGTAGCGCAGGTCGGCCTCGATTTCGTCGACGCCCACGCCCTCGGCCGCTGTGCGCAGGATAAAACCAAACGGCTCTGTGGTCTCGACGCGCGCCAGCGCCTCGGACAACACGGTCTGCAGTCGCTCTCGCTCCTGCGTATCTTCAATCAGCTGGGAGACGCCAACATGATCTGTCTGAGGCATCAGCACCAGGTAACGGGTTGAGATGGACAGGTGCGTGGTCAGTCGCGCGCCCTTCGTACCGAGCGGCTCCTTGATGACCTGCACGATCATGCGCTTGCCCTCGTGCAGGTGGTCGGTGATGCTGCCCTCACCCTGGGGCTGCCGCTCTTCAACGCCCTCCGCATTGAGCGTGACAATATCGGCCATGTGGATGAACGCGGTACGCTCCACCCCGATATCCACGAAGGCGGCCTGCATGCCCGGCAAAACCCGCACCACCTTGCCGGCGTAAATATTGCCGAGCATGCCGCGATTCACCGAGCGCTCGATATAGACATCCTGCGTCGCACCGTTGTCGACCAGCGCCACCCGGGTTTCCATGGGCGTGACGTTGACCAGCAGTTCCTCACTCACGTTTTCGTTTCCTTCATTGCAATTTCGGTGTCCACCTCCAGCGCGGTGGGAATACCGAACGCGACCAGCAGCTCGCGTGTCTCGGCCAGCGGCAGGCCGACCACGTTACTGTAACTGCCCTCGATCCGGGTGACGAAAGCGCCGCCCAGCCCCTGGATGCCATAGCTGCCAGCCTTGTCCCAGGGTTCTTCGGTTGCGAGGTAGGCGTCGATGGTCGCGCTCGTCAACGCACCGAACACCACGCGGGTACTCACGACCACCTCACGCAAGTCCCGGTCGCTGCAGACACACACGGCGGTAAGCACCTCGTGGGCGCCATCGGACAGGCCGCGCAGCATCGCTGCGGCATCGTCGCGGTCCAACGGCTTGCCCAGGATGGCGCCGCCCGCCACCACGCTGGTATCGGACGCCAGCACCACCCCCGCTTCGTGCGGGTGGCGCGCCAGCACCGCCGCCGCTTTTTCGGCCGCCATGCGACGCACGTATCCGGCCGGTGATTCGCTAGCCAGTGGCGTCTCGTCAATATCGGCGGGTTCGACTTGAAACTCCACGCCGAGGCCCGACAGCAGTGCCGAGCGCCGGGGCGAGGCGGACGCGAGAATCAATCGGGCCATTAGCTGACCCGGTACTCGCGACGCAGCCCGCGCAGGAACTGCAGCACCACGGGCCACAGCAGCGCGCTGGTCACCGCGGGCAACAGGAACAGGAGGGTGTCGGGGCCAACGCCCTCGAGGTTCTGGACCCAGTGACAGATCAGCTGGTTGATACCGATCAGCACGACCACCACGGCGGACTGTTGCCACAGGCTGAACACCCGGAGGCGCTGGTACAGCGTAAGCGACAACACCACGACAACCAGCAGCGCGAACGCGTTCTGTCCGAAGACGGCGCCTTCGAGAATATCCAGGGCGAGTCCGAGCAACAGGGCGGTGGCAATCCCGACGCGATGCGGGAGCGCAATCGTCCAGTAGATCAGTGCCAGGGCCACCCATTCGGGGCGCGCCCACTCCAGCCAGGGTGACAGCGGCAGGACCGCCAGCACGCAGGCGACAAGGAACGTCACCAGGATGACGGCGTAGCCGCGTCCCTCTGGCGCAGCCACGCGTCAGTCGTCCCCGGTCGGTTGCGCCGCGTCGCGCGCGGTAAAGACCAACAGGACGTGGCGGCTGCGATCCATCGCCGCGGTGGGCACCGCGTAGATTGCGGCGAAAGTTTCCCCCGGATCGCGAACGATCCGGTTGACCACCGCGACGGGGTAACCCACAGGAAACCGGCCACCGAGGCCCGACGTCACCAACAGATCGCCTTCCTGGATATCGGTGGTCGCCGCCACGTGGTGAATTTCAAGACTGCCCAGCAGACCCGTCCCCTCGGCGATGGCCCTGACCCCGTTGCGATTGACCTGCACCGGGATCGAATGGGTGGCATCGGTAATCAGCAGCGCCCGGGACGTGGTCGCGCCCACCTCCACGATCTGCCCCATGAACCCATCGGCGTCGATCAGGGGCTGGCCGATATACACGCCATCGACATCGCCCTTGTTTAACACGAGTTGGTGCCGTGCGGGATCGGGCGACACGCCCAGTAGTTCGGCGACCAGCACGTCATCGCGCACCAGCGCGGAGGAGTTGAGCAGCGCCCGCAGCCGGACATTTTCGGCCTGCAGCGACGCCATCTGGGCCGAGCGACCCTGCAGCACCAGGTTTTCCCGTGCCAGTCGCTCATTGTCTTCCAGGAGGGTGGAGCGGGACCGGACGTTGGCGTCGGTCCACTCACCGAGGCGCCCTGGCAGCGCCGCGACCCAGTAGAGCGGCGTGGCTGCGGTATCGAGCATGGCGCGGACGTTGTCGAGGCTGTTATAGCGAAGATCGGCGATGATCAGGCCCACCACGACAGCGCCGGCGAGCCCGATGCGCAACCCCAGCGTGGATTCCTTGACGAATAAGGGCTTGATGACGTTTCCTCAGTGACTCGAGGCGGCACTGACGGTCAGGTCACCTCGGCGATACTACTCGGTCGACAACAAGTCGATAGTGTGGCGATCCATCCGCTCCATCGCAAGCCCGCCGCCACGGGCGACGCAGGTCAGCGGGTCATCGGCCACGATCACGGGCAGCCCGGTCTCCTCGGAGATCAGCCGGTCGAGGTCGCGCAGCAGCGCGCCGCCGCCGGTGAGGACAATGCCGCTCTCGGCGATGTCCGCCGCCAGTTCAGGTGGCGACTGCTCCAGGGCCGACTTGACGGCCTGGACGATCGCGGTGAGCGGATCGCCCAGTGACTCCAGGATTTCGTCGCTGTTGAGGGTGAAGCTGCGCGGCACACCCTCGGCGAGATTGCGACCGCGCACGTCGATTTCGCGCAGTTCGCTGCCGGCAAAGGCGCAGCCGACTTCCAGTTTGATGCGTTCGGCGGTGGCGTCGCCGATGAGGCTGCCGTAGCGGCGCCGCACGTGAGAGACGATCGCCTCGTCGAATCGGTCGCCCCCGACCCGCACCGAATCGCGGTACACCACGCCGTTGAGCGAGATAATTGCGACCTCGGTGGTGCCCCCGCCGACGTCCACGACCATACAGCCGGTCGCCTCCTCGACACTGAGGCCGGCGCCGATGGCCGCTGCCATGGGCTCCTCGATCAGGCGTACATCGCGGGCCCCGGCACTGAGTGCAGACTCGCGAATGGCGCGCCGCTCGACCTGCGTGGACATACACGGCACACAGACCAGCACGCGCGGGCTGGGCCGGATGAACTTGCTCTCGTGCACCTTGGCGATGAAGTGCTGCAGCATTTTCTCGGTCACCAGGAAATCGGCGATGACCCCGTCCTTGAGGGGGCGGATGGCGGTGATGTTCCCCGGGGTGCGGCCCAGCATGCGCTTGGCCTCGCTGCCGACCGCCTCGATAGTCTTCTGCCCGTTGTGGATGCGGATGGCCACCACGGAGGGCTCATCGAGCACAATGCCCTTGTCGCGCACATAAATCAGCGTATTGGCGGTGCCAAGATCGATAGAGAGATCGTTGGAGAACGCCCCGCGGAGTTTTTTGAACATGAAGCTACCCTGTGAGTACTGCCGGGACCCGACGACTGCCGTGTACCCCTGCAATCTGCGACCTGCCGGCTGGTGCTACCGGCGGTGATTTCCAGCTTTTATCTGCGGCATTTCCGCGCTGTTTAAACAGTCTAAAAAAGGCGCCGATAGAAAGCGGCAACTGTAGCAACCGCGGGGATTTTGGGCAA
>CAYGOX010000211.1:0-573 GCA_964351485.1 uncultured Halioglobus sp. | reverse complement strand
AATATGATAAGTTTACGCCCCCCGAGCCGCGCAGGCCCTTACCTGCAGCGTTTTTTTACTCACTTGACCAGGGCGTGCAAACGGCATGGCTATTGACCGGCAGGAAATCGAGAAAATCGCGGAACTGGCCCGCATCCGGATCGACGACGACCAGGTCGACGAGGTGACCGACCGCATCACCGACATCCTGGCCATGGTGGACCAGCTCCAGGGGGCCGACACCACCGGCGTCGAACCCATGGCCAACCCGCACGACGCCACCGCACTGTTGCGGCCCGACGAGGTGACCGAGCACGACCAGCGCGACGCCTTCCAGGCCATCGCGCCCGCGGTCGAGAACGGGCTGTACCTGGTTCCCAAGGTAATCGACTGAACCCTTTCGAGACAACGCATTGAGCCTACATACGAAAACCGTTGCCGCCCTCTCCCGCGGCCTGGCCAACGGGGAGTTTTCCGCCGTTGAGACCACCCGCGCGTTCCTCGACCAGATCGCCCGGCACGACAAGGCGCTCAACAGCTTCGTGAGCGTGGACGAAACCGCGGCCCTGGACACCATCGGAACGGTCGTGAAGG
>CAYGOX010000210.1:0-7195 GCA_964351485.1 uncultured Halioglobus sp. | reverse complement strand
TGAGCGGCTGCATCTCGATGTGGGCCGGTTCGCGGGTCTTCTTCGCCGAGAGCATCGACACGTTCGTCGCCGACCTCAACCGCTGCGAGCCGACGATGTTCGTCTCGGTGCCGCGCCTGTGGCTGAAGTTCCAGCTGGGCGTTTTCCAGAAATTTCCGGAGGATCGGCTGGCACTGCTCCTGAAAATCCCCGTGGTGCGGTCGGTTATTCGCAAGAAGGTCTTGCAGGGGCTGGGACTGGAGCACGTGCGTCTGGCCGGCAGCGGCTCGGCGCCGATCCCGGCGGACCTGATCGACTGGTATCGCTCACTCGGGATCGAGCTGCTCGAAGGCTACGGCATGAGCGAGGATTTCGCCTATTCCCACATGTCGAAACCGGGACTGGCCCGGCCCGGCTACGTCGGAGTGACCTGCGCCGGCGTCGAATCGCGCATCAGTGACAGCGGCGAACTCCAGATCCGTTCTCCTGGCAATATGGTCGGATACTACAAGGCGCCGGATCTTACGGCAGAATGTTACACCGAGGACGGCTTTTTCAAGACCGGCGATCGCGGTGAATATTCGCCCGAAGGCCTGTTGCGCATCACCGGTCGGGTAAAGGAGCTTTTCAAGACCAGCAAGGGCAAGTACGTTGCACCGGTACCGATTGAAAACCTCATCAACACGCACCACCTGGTGGAAATCTCCTGCGTCTCCGGCCCCGGACGTCCCGCATGCCACGCGCTGGTGCAACTGGCCGAGGATGTGCGGCACAAACTCGACGATCCGTCATTTCGCGACGAAACCAGCGCTGAGCTGGAAGACCTGCTGCGTTCGGTGAACGAGCAGATCGAGGAGTTTGAGAGCCTCCAGTTCGTTGCCGTGGTGCGCGAGCCCTGGGATATCAGCAACAACTTCCTCACGCCGACACTCAAAATCAAGCGCGACGTGGTCGAGGGCGCCTACAGCAACCAGCTCGATCGCTGGTACGACAGCCGCCAGCGCGTCATCTGGCCGGATTGATACAACCACCGAATCCAGAGCGATTCTGCAAAATTACGCCAAGTACTTGAATCCACTGGGGTCTGAAGGACCGGTTATATAAAGCCGAACACTCAGGCCAAAAAGTTGTTCGACTTCCCGTTCCGCCTCTGCTTTCATCAGGGGTGGCGCCGCTTGATGCGCCAGCCAATGGAGAAGCTGGATGAGAAGACAGAAACGCGACAGAAACACCCGGGCATTCGACAAAGGTTACCAGGCCGGCCTTTCGGGCCGCAGCATGGAGGAGTGTCCACATGTAGAGCAATTGCACCGGCAACACTGGATTGCCGGGTGGCGCGAGGGACGCGCCGATCAGTGGGACGGCCTGACCGGCGTCTCCGGCGTACACAAACTCCGAGCCGTATAAACACCCCCGAATAACGATAACGCCCGCAAATCGAACAACGTGCCGCCAATCGGCGGCGCTGCGGGCCAGTACAAACCTGAAAAACGATCTGCCGATACGCCCTCACGTATCGAGCCCGCAGCGCGCGAGGTATCCATGTTCAGTCATGTCACTATTGGCTCAGCCGACCCGAACACGGCGTCGGAATTCTACGATGCCGTGCTCGGCACGCTGGGCATTACCCAACTGTTCAGTTTCGACGGCGCGGTGGCCTACGGCGATATCACCGGGCCCAAAACCTTTATTCTCAAACCCTTTGATGGCGGCGCGCATGTCCCGGGCAATGGCGGGCACGTCGCCTACCTGGCCAACACGCGCGCCGAGGTAGATGCATTTCACGCCACGGCCCTGCGGCTCGGCGGGTCCGACGAGGGAGCACCCGGTTTGCGGCCGCACTACCACCCCAATTATTATGGCGCCTATGTGCGCGACCCCGAGGGCAACAAACTCCAGGCGGTGTGCCACAGTAAACAGGGTTAATACGGAGCCGCTTTCTTGCAATTGTCCACCCGGTTTGGCTTTGCCTTCCTGTGCATGCCCAAATGTGCCTCAACCTCGATCGAATCGGCGATCGGTAAATACTGTAACGTCAAGTTTGGTGGTCACGCCGCACTGAAGCACATCAGTGCGCAGATGTACGCCACGACCATCCTGCCGTTGCACCAGGCGCTGGTTCCCAATGTGAAAATAGAATCCTTCTGCCTCATGCGCGATCCACTGGCCTGGATTGAAAGCTGGTACCGGTTCCGCGCCCGCCCGCAACTGCAAGCGCAGGACCATCCCAATCACGCGCACTACACCGGCGACATGAGCTACCAGGCCTTCATCGAAGCGTACCTGACCAGCGGTCGGCGACCACCTTTTGCCAACATCGGGACGCAGTCGGGTTTCCTGCAGCTCGATACAGGTCAGCTTGGCGTGGACTACATCTTCCCCATGAGCCGTCTGGACCTCGTCGCGCGCTTTCTTTCACAAAAGATCGGCAGGGATATCGAGATACCGACAAAAAATACGTCCGAAGCGCGCGAAGCGGCGCTCGATAGTGCGACGCTGGCGCGACTGGAAGCGCACCTCGCCGGCGACATCCGGCTGTATCGACAGGTTGAGGAAAACGGTGTTCTCGAACGCTCGGGCCATGGCGGGTAACACGGCCTCACCAGCCGCACAGACGTTAATCACGTGGATTTCACCCCATACTCAGAACCATGAACAGAGACACCGAAATTGCACTGGGCAGGGAACTGGCCGAACTACACCGGCAGGGAACCGCTTTTCTGGACGAAACAGTTGTCACTGCGCCGGTTGAGCATTACCTGGACGAAAAGCGATTCGAACTCGAGCGCGAGAAGTTGTTCATGCGCCACGTTCAGCCGGCGGTTCACAGCTCGGAGCTACCTGGCCCTGACACTTTCCTGCGCCGAGAGATTGCCGGCCTCCCACTTCTCTTCACTCGCGACCGGGACGGAGTGGCGCGAGCCTTTTACAACGTTTGCAGGCACCGCGGTACCCGACTGGTCGAGGACATCACCGGTTGCGCGCGGCGCTTTACCTGCCCCTACCACGCCTGGACCTGGAACACCGCGGGGGAATTGATCGCAGTGCCGCACCAGGCACAGGGTTTTCCGGCGCTTGATCGGGCTGATATGGGCCTGAAAGTCGTCGGCGCCACCGAACAGCATGGCTGGATATGGATTACACCCGGCAGTGCAACCGCCCCGGATGTCGACGCGGCGCTGGCCGGACTGGGCGAGGATTTCACCTGGTGTGACACGCAGCACTGGCGCGTCGTACATACCGATGTGAGTATCGGCGCGGTGAACTGGAAAATTCTCGTCGAGGGCGGCCTGGAAGCCTATCATTTTCGCGTGGCGCATCGAGACACCATCGCGCCCTACTTCCACGACAACCTGTCCAGCTACCAGTGTTTTGGCCCCCATTTGCGCTCGGTACTGGCGCGACGTTCTCTCACTGATATGCCCGAGCAACCCGGCGACGACTGGCGCCTGCGCAATCACGCCCAGCTGCTCTACAGTCTGTTTCCCACCAACCAGCTGCTGGTACAGCCCGATCATGCGGCGTGGATTCAGCAGCTACCGCGGTCCGCGACCGAGACGGAAATCCGTATCAACACTCTGGCCCCGCAGGATCGGCTGGAAAGTGCCGCAGACCAGGCACACTGGCAACGCAATCACGACATTACAGTTCGCACGCTGCGCGAAGACTTTGCTATCGGGCAAAGCATACAGGCCGGCCTGGCTTCGGGTGCCAACACGCACCTCACGTTCGGCCGCTTTGAGGGTGCGCTGGCCGCGTTCAACGCTGTCGTCGACCGCAACCTGCAACTGTAACCCGATGTATTCGCTGTACGCCTGCGACGCCCGCGACCGGGCCAGGTACCTGCTGGGAAGCCCGGGAGAGCGCATGCTGCACGTGGTCGGGCTCAACCCTAGCACGGCAAATCGGGAACGCGGTGATACCACCGTGACCAAGACCCAGCGCATTGCTCGCGCCCAGGGGTATGACGGTTTCGTGATGACCAATCTCTACCCGATGCGGTCCACAGATCCGAAAGGGCTGCATAAACGGGTCAACAACCGTCTGCTTGAGGACAACCTCGAACATATCGCAGCATCGATCGCGTCCGTGCCAAAACCGGTATTCTGGGCCGCCTGGGGTGGTGACATCGGTAGCCGCCCCTATCTGGCGCGTTCTCTCGCAGCCATCATCGACCTGGTGGCGGACGCCGGCGGTGATTGGGTGCACTATGGCTCGCTGCGCAAGGATGGCCACCCGCGGCACCCCTCCCGCGCCGCTTACACGCTGAAGTTTTCCCGTTTCGATGCCGAACACTACCTGGCCAGCCTGCAGTCGCCTCGCGGCGGCTGAAAGTTGACGCTGCACCGCTGTGGTGCCACAGTGGGCGCACAAGACTAATGGAGGAGACTGCATGGCCTGGTGGAGCTGGATGTTGCTCGGGTTGCTACTGCTGGGTTCCGAACTGCTGGTCGTGGACGCAGCGTTCTTCCTGGTATTCATCGGCTTTGCCGCACTCGTGATGGGCACACTGTCGCTGTTTGGTCTGGCCCTCGACCCGAGCATGCAGTGGCTGCTGTTTTCCGTACTGGCCCTCGTCTCGATGGTTCTTTTTCGCAAGCGGCTCTACCAGAAACTCAGGGGCTCGACCCCGGATTACGGCGACGGCCTGGCCGGTGAGCGCATCGTAATCGACACCGCGCTGGACCCCGGCCAGACATCGCGACAACATTTTCGCGGTACGCAATGGACGATCGTGAATCGTGGCGCCGCGCGCGTAGAGCAAAATACCGAGGTGACAATCGATTCCACCGAGGGGCTCACCATCGTCATCAAACCTGGCGCCGGACAGGCTTAACATAGACTCAAAGGAACCGAGACAATGTTTGACAACGTCACTTTCATGGTCGCCATCACCGTGGCGATTATCGCGGTCATCATACTGGCGAAAACGGCGGTCATCGTGCCCCAACAGAGCGCTTATGTCATAGAAAACCTCGGCAAGTACAGTCGCACACTGCGCGCCGGTTTTCACATTCTCATTCCCTTTATCGAGAAGGCCGCATACCGCCACAGCCTGAAGGAGCTGGCCATCGATATCGACGAGCAAATCTGCATCACCAAGGACAACGTGCAGGTGGGCGTAGACGGGGTTCTCTACCTGCAGGTGCTGGACCCGGAGCGGGCCTCCTACGGCATCACTGACTACGTCTTCGCGATCTCCCAGCTTGCACAGACCACGCTGCGCAGTGAGATCGGCAAAATTGACCTGGACCGGACGTTTGAAGAGCGCGGCGCTATCAACGCCAACGTCGTCTCCGAACTGGACAAAGCGTCCAACCCCTGGGGCGTCAAGGTCCTGCGTTATGAAATCAAGAACATCAATCCGCCCACGGATGTCCTGGGCGCCATGGAAAAGCAGATGCGCGCCGAAAGGGAGAAACGCGCCGTCGTCCTGACCTCCGAAGGTGAGCGGGACGCCAAGATCAACGAGGCCGAGGGTGAGAAGCAACGCGTCATCAAGGAATCCGAGGCGGTGAAGCAGCAACAGATCAACGAAGCCGAAGGCCAGGCCGCCGCGATTCTCGCCGTCGCCAACGCCACCGCAGAAGGCCTTCGTCAGGTGGCTTCTGCGGTCAAGGAAGAAGGTGGCGAAGCGGCTATGAAATTGCGTATCGCGGAGGATTATGTCAAGCAGTTCGGTCGGCTTGCGCACGGTTCGAACACGCTGGTCGTTCCGGCGAACCTGAGCGACATCGCGTCCATGATCAGCCTTGCGACCAGCATCGTCGGTCAGGAGAAGTCCGGCGAGGTGACGACCTCACGCGGGTGAATAACGTTGCCCAAGAGCACTACCCGGCAACGTTCGAAAGACTAGGGCTGGTACGGCCGCCGGTAGTTTTCCTGCCACACGTTTAACGCCTGCCGAGGCTGGGTATTGGGGTCGTACAGGCCGATATCACGCCAGATAGCCGTCAGTGAATTCTGGCCCAGCGCCCCGTTCCAGAACGCGTCGTAGTCGATCCCGGAGAACCACACCACAAACTGCGCATCGAGCGCGTCCGCCGCAGCCATAAGGCGGCGCACGTAATCCGCCTGTGTCGCCTCACTGCTCTGCACGTTGATTCCGAACTCAGGAATGACCAGGTTCTGCGCGACCCATCCCGTCTCGGTGATGGCGACCGGCTTGCCCGGCGCAATCGTATTGATCTGGCTCAGCCAGTTGCCCGGCAATGCCGCCGGCGTTGCGCCGTCTGACGCGGCGTAAAATGCATACGGGTAAGCGCTGATACCCACGATATCGACATAGGGCGCCAGGCGCGAAAACTGGTTGGCGAACAGGGTGGTCTCACCCGAATCCGGGCTCTTCATCGCCACCGAAATCATGACGGGCAGATCCGGGTAGCGCGCCTTGATGTTCTGGTAAACGCCCTGCGCAAACACCACGAAATCTTCGAACTGCGCAGGATTGCGCAGCAGCAGTTCGTTGGCCTCGGTGGCGTAGTTGAAATATGCCGGGTTGAACTGCTCGATGAGATCCAGCGAGAAGTTGGAAAACGCGGTGATCACGTCCGGGTGATCGAACGAGCGAAGATTCCAGGGAAAGGGCCGCGCTTCCTGGCCGTTCTCGCCCCAGTTTCCGATCATCGTATCGCGCAGGATGCTCAGAGAGTCGATGGCCAGGTACACCACTTTCTCATTGCGTGTCTGGTTTACCCGGCCGTTGATCTCTGTCATCAGGTCGTTCGGGTACGGCGCCCCGGAAAAGGCCTGCTGCCAGGGCACGCCTTCGGTAATGTGGTGCGCCACCAGGTCACCATTATCCTGGATCAGTGAATAGGTGGTGTTGACCGCTTCCTGGGTGGAATCGTAGGGCCATGGCGTAAAACCCATGTAAAAGCCGCGGGCTTCGCCCATGGGAGGTGGCGGTGGAGGCGTGGAATCACCACCCCCGCCGCCGCTGTCACAGGCAGAGAGAATACCGGTCAGGGCCAGAACCGCCAGAATACGCACCTTGAACATAACGCAAACCAATCGTTGGAAGTCGAGTCTCAATGGACAACGGATTGACCTGCTGGTTCAGGACTAATTCGCGGGGGAAGCGTCCTCGGGCGGGAGCTCATGCTCCAGGGGGAGTTCGAAATTGTCCCGCCACAGGCCAAACAGCAGATCGCGTGAATCGCCAGTGTACTCCTTCAACCCCATGGCGCCAAACGCCTTGAGGACCACTTCGGAG
>CAYGOX010000209.1:0-7199 GCA_964351485.1 uncultured Halioglobus sp. | reverse complement strand
CAGTGAAGGGGCCAGTGTCCTGGTCTCGGACGTGAACGAGTGCGATGCAACGGTCGCCGCGATCAATGCCCTGGGTGGGCAGGCGCAGCAGACCATCACCGATATCGCAGACATGGCCAGTTGTACCGCGATGGCCGAACGCGCGGTCGACGCCTTCGGCCGTATCGACATCCTGGTCAACAACGCCGCGCTCTACGGTACGCTCAAAGGTGCGCGTTTTGAACAGCTGGATGAAGCGCAGTGGGACGCGGTGATGAACGTCAATGTGAAGGGCGTGTGGCAGACCTGCAAGGCCGTTGTGGGGCCGATGCGCGATGCCGGCGGCGGCTCAATCATCAATATCTCGTCGCTAGCGGCGGTGTTTGGGTTGCCCTACGGCCTGGATTACGCCGCGTCCAAGGCGGCGGTGATCGGCATGACCCGCGTCATGGCGCGGGAGCTGGGGCCGGACAACATCCGCGTCAATGCCGTGGCGCCCTCGGCGGTCATGACCGAGGGCACGGAGGAATTCTTCGGCCCCAAATTTGCCAAGGCCAGGGACGTGATTGCCAACGGGCAGTTGATCAAGCGCAATCTCGAGCCGGAAGACCTCACCGGCACAATTGTCTACCTGGCGTCCGATGCGAGCGCGTTCGTGACCGGGCAGACGCACATGGTCGACGGCGGCTCCTGGTTCCTGTGATCACGGGCGGTACCGAGCAATGACTGCGCCGCGAGACTTCCCTGAAATACGCGATGGCGTAGCCGCGCTCTGCGCTGGTTTCCCCGGCGACTATTGGCGCGAGCTGGACAGTCGCAAGGCGTACCCGACCCGGTTTGTCGAGGCGCTCACCGAGGCCGGTTACCTCGCCACCCTGATTCCCGAAGCCTATGGCGGCAGCGGCTTGCCGCTGGCAGCGGCCTGTGCGGTGCTCGAGGAAATTCACGCCAGTGGCGGTAACGGCGCGGCCTGTCACGCCCAGATGTACACCATGGGTACGCTCCTGCGACACGGCACCGAGGCACAGAAATCGACCTACCTGCCCGAGATCGCCAGCGGTTCGCTGCGCCTGCAGGCATTCGGTGTGACCGAGCCGGGCAGCGGCACCGACACCTCACGCATTCGCACGCGGGCCCGCCGCGAGGGCGACCACTACATCGTCAGTGGGCAAAAAGTGTTTATCTCGCGCGCTGAGCACTCCGACCTGATGATCCTGCTGGTACGCACCAGCGAGCGCGACGAGTCGACACGACACACCGACGGCATGTCGGTGCTGTTGGTGGACATGCGCGAGGCGGTGGGCAACGGCCTGACCGTGACGCCGATCAGCACCATGATGAACCACGCCTCCACGGAACTGTACTTTGACGACCTGGCGGTTCCTGCGCAGAACCTGGTCGGCGCCGAGGGTGATGGCTTTCGCTGCATCCTCGACGGGATGAATGCCGAGCGAATTCTCATCGCAGCCGAATGTATCGGCGACGCCCGCTATTTCGTGCGTACCGCCAGCGAGTATGCGAAAACGCGCAACGTCTTCGATCGCCCGATCGGGGCGAACCAGGGCGTGCAGTTTCCGATCGCCCGCGCGCATGTGCAGACTGAGGCCGCCGCGCTGATGGTGCAGCGCGCCGCAGCGCTTTACGACGCGGGCGAGCCCGCCGGCGCCGAGGCCAACATGGCCAAGCTCCTTGCATCGGAAGCCGCCTGGGCTGCGGGCGATACCTGCATACAGACCCTCGGGGGCTATGGCTTTGCCACCGAGTACGATGTCGAGCGCAAGTTCCGCGAGACCCGCCTGTACCAGGTGGCGCCGATCTCGACCAATCTCATTCTGTCCCACATTGCCACGCGGGTGCTCGACCTGCCGAGGTCATTTTAGTGGGGCAACCGCTGGCCGGTGTTTTAGTTGTCGCGCTCGAACAGGCCGTGGCCGCACCGTTCTGTTCGTCGCGACTGGCGGACGCCGGCGCCCGCGTGATCAAGGTGGAGCGCGCCGAGGGTGATTTCGCCCGCGCCTACGACACCGTCGCCGATGGCGAGAGTGCGTACTTTGTCTGGCTCAACCGGGGCAAGGAATCGCTGACACTGGATATCAAGGATGCGCGCGATGTCGATTTGCTGCACCGCATCCTGCTCGAGGCCGATGTATTTATCCAGAACCTCGCCCCGGGCGCTGCCGCACGGGCCGGTTTTGACAGCGCGGCGCTGCGCGAACGTAATCCCCGCCTCATCACGCTGGATATTTCCGGCTACGGCGAGGAAGGGCCCTACGCGCAGATGAAAGCCTACGATCTGCTGGTGCAGTGCGAAACGGGCCTGGCGTCGATTACCGGCGGCCCCGAGCAGCCGGGCAGGGTGGGCGTATCGATCTGCGACATCGCCTGCGGCATGTATGCCCACGCCGCCGTCCTTGAGGCCTTGCTCGAGCGCGAGCAGACCGGTCGTGGCCAGGGGCTGGCGGTGTCGTTGTTCGATGCGCTGGCCGAGTGGATGACGGTGCCGCTGTTGCACCAGGAACACAGTGGTGCGCCGCCACCGCGTATTGGTCTGCACCATCCCTCTATCGCGCCCTACGGCAGTTATCGGTGTGCGGGCGACCAGTATGTCGTTATCTCGATACAGAACCAGCGGGAATGGGAGGCGTTCTGCGAGGTGGTGTTACGCGATGCCGCCCTGGCGCACGAACCGCAGTTTGCGACCAACAGCGACCGGTATCGCAACCGCGAAGCGCTGGATGCGAGAATCGATGCAGTGCTGAGCACACTCTCGCGCGATGCGGTGATTGAACGGCTGCAGGCGGGCAGGGTGGCCTACGGCGCGGTGAACTCCGTTGCAGACCTGTCTGCGCACCCGCAGCTGCGCCGGCACAACGTGGCCACGCCTTCGGGTAGCGCCCGGCTGGTGGCCGACCCGGTGCGGCGGCGCGGCGCAATGCGCGAGCTGGGCCCGGTGCCGGCAGTGGGTGAGCACTCGGCGGCCATTCGCGCGCAGTTCGGCGATTCGCAGCGGGACGACTGACCGCCGCGCATCGCTGCTAGAAGTGCACGCCCTTCATCAGCGCCGCCAGCGCGACCTGTTCGTTGGAGGCTTCCACCTTCTCGTGCTTCGCGTCGCCGCGGGCGGCCGCCGAATCGTTGAACATGCGGAAGACGGTGTTCATAAGCACCTCGGTAAACTTCGGCGCTACCGCCGTCATCACCTGCAGGAAAATGCCCAGATGGCTGGCGATCCGTTTCGGTTTCTTGATCACGGCCTCGACCACCATGTCGCCGGCCTCGTCGGGTGTGAGTACAGGCATTGAGTCGTAGATCGTGGTGGCGGCGATCATCGGTGTGCGCACCAGCGGCATGTTGATGGTCGTGAAGCGCACGTTGCGGTCCGAGTACTCCACCGCCGCCGCCCGCGCCCAGGCATCCAGCGCCGACTTTGAGGCCACGTAGGCGGAGAAACGCGGGCTGGGTCCGAGCACGCTGATAGAGGACATATTGATCACGTGTCCGCTTTTGCGTTCGCTCATCGAAGGCAGCAGTCCCATGGTCAGGCGCAGCGCGCCGAAGTAGTTCACCTGCATCGTGCGCTCGAAATCGTGGAAGCGGTCATAGGACAATTCCAGTGAGCGGCGGATCGAGCGCCCCGCGTTGTTGACCAGTATGTCGACGTGTCCGTGGTCGGCCAGCACGCTGGCCACCAGTCGGTCGCAGTCCTCCATGTCCGAGACGTCGGCCTGGTAGGAGGTGGAGGTGCCGCCGAGTTCGGCGATCTGCGCGGCGGTTTCGGCCAGCTTGTCGGCGCTGCGGGCCACCAGCAGGACGTGGGCCCCGGCCTCACCCAGGCGCAGGGCCGATACCTGGCCGATGCCGGAAGAGGCGCCGGTGATCAACACGATCTTGCCCCGGACATTGCCCTCCAGCGAGTGGTCGATATCCAGGTCCGGGTCGAGGTTGCGCTCCCAGTAATCCCAGATCACAGGTGCGTAGTTGGCCAGCCGCGGACATTCGATGCCCGACCCGCGCAGCGCGCGCTCAGTGTCGCGGTTGTCATAGCGGGTGGGGTAGTTCATGAACATGGTCACCGAGTCGGGCAGGCCCATGTCGTCGAGCAGCGTGTTAATGATGCGCTTGATCGGCGGCAGGCTCGTCAGCGTGGTGCGCACTGCGCTCGGAATAAAGCCGAACATGCGCGTGTCCAGGCGCATGCTGAAACGCGGTGCGTGACCGGCGTCGGCGAAAATATTCAGCACCTCGCCCATGCTGTAATGCTCGGGGTCGGTCAGGTGAAAGCAGTTGATGTCCGCGTCGTGCGGCTGGTGGGCGATGTGATCCATCGCCGCGACCACGTAGTCGACCGGAACGATGTTGAACTTGCCCCCTTCGATACCCACCAGCGGAAACCAGGGCGGCAGCAGGCGGCGGATTTTCTGCAGGCTCTTGAAGAAATAGTAGGCGCCGTCGATCTTGTCGATCTCGCCAGTCTTTGAATTGCCGACGACCATGGCCGGGCGGTAAACCCGCCACGGGATATCACACTCCCGGCGCACGATGCCCTCGGAATCGTGCTTGGTCGAGAAGTAGGGGTGGGCCAGGTGCTCGGCCTCCTCGAACATATCCTCGCGAAACGTGCCGCGGTACAGGCCGCCGGCGGCGATCGAGCTGACATGCTCGAAACTCCCAGCCTCCAGTGCCTCGGCGAGCTTCACGGCGTTGCGCGTCCCCTCGAGGTTGGTGGCGCTCTGGTCCTCCTCACTTGCGCCGATATCGTAGATGGCGGCGAAGTGGCAGAAGTGGGTGATCGTACCCTTCAGCGAGGCGATGGTGGCCTCGTCCAGTCCCAGCAGCGGCTCAAGCAGGTTTCCGGTGACGGGTTTCAGGCGGTCGCCGCACGCGCCCAGTCGCGCCTTGAGGGCGTCGAACTTGTGGGTCGAGCCGGCTCGCACCAGGACGTGGATGTCGCCTTCCCGCCGGCACAGCAATTCGATAAAGTTTCGACCGAGGAACCCGGTGCCACCGGTGATGAAGTACGCCATTGTCTCTCTCCTGTCGTTATTGTGGTGGGACCCTCTAAGTCTAGTCGAGGATGGCGGGATGACCATGACAGGAACGGGGCAGGGTGGGGTTAAACTGGTGTACCAGGGCGGGCTGCGGCCGGGGCGATACTGGGCAACAGGCGGGCCTGCGTGCCAGAATCCGCGCCCTCAACCCATTCACCACGAAATGAACAGGACCAGCAATGTCTGAACTCAAGCGCGAATTTGACGAGGCCATGGCACAGCTTATCGGCGCCGGCGCCCCCTATGAGATCGCCGAGGATGCGCGCTGGGGCCGCTATTATGTCAATGCGCCGCAAACGCTGCGCGAGGCGCTCGACGCGGGCCGGGCCCACGGCGACCGCGAATTCCTGATCTACGAGGGTGAGCGGCGCAGTTTCTCCGATCTGTTTGCCGAGGCGGACGCCATCGCCAGCGCACTGCAGGCGGCGGGCGTACAGAAGGGCGACCGGGTAGCGATCGCCATGCGCAACCTGCCCGAGTGGATGGCGGCCTTTATCGCGATCGCCAACACCGGTGCCGTAATCGTCCCGCTCAACAGCTGGGGTCAGCCAGCCGACCTGGCCTACACCATCGGTGACGCCGGTGCCCGCTGGGTCTTCGTGGACCAGCAGCGCTACGATGGCCTGGCCACGATGCTGCTGGATGAGGGCATCACCCCGATCATCGCGCGGCCCACCGACCCCGATCACCCCCACTCATTGCAGCGTTTCGTCGCCGGCCACGAGGGATCGACACCGACCGTGCCACCGCTGGACGCCGACGACCTGACCCTGATCATGTACACCTCCGGTACCAGTGGCAAACCCAAGGGCGCCGCGACCACCAACCGGGCTATCTGCCAGGCAATCTACAACATGGAGTGCTGTGCCATCGCTGCCGCCATGACCAACGGCGAAACGATCACGGCCATGCTCGAGGGCGGATTCGAGCCCACCGCGCTGCTGGCCGTGCCGCTGTTCCACGTGAGTGGGTGTCACGCGCAGTTTCTCGCCAACCTGCGCGGCGGGCGTCGCATTGTCATGATGTACAAGTGGGATGTCGACAAGGCGCTGGACTATGTCGAATCGGAGCGGGTCACCATGATCGCGGCGGCGCCGGTAATGGCGCTGGACCTGCTGGAATCCGAGCGTTTCGATACCACCGACACCCGCAGCCTGTTCGCCCTGGGTATCGGCGGCGCGGCCACGCCGCCGCTGGTGGGCAAACTGCTGAAGGAGAAGCTGCCCAACAACTTCAGCGGTACCGGCTGGGGGATGACCGAGACCAACGCCCAGGGTGCATCGCTGACCGGCAGGGCGTTCGGTGAAAAGAAAGGCAGCTCCGGGTTCCCGCACCCGATCGTGGAGTTTCGCATTTGCGATGAGCAGGGCGAGTCGCTCCCCGCCGGCGAGGCCGGGGAAATCTGGGTGCGCAGCGTGGCCACCATCGCCGAGTACTGGGCGCGTCCGGATGCCAACGCAACCGATTTTCGCGATGGCTGGTTCAGGACGGGGGATGTCGGTTACATCGACGCCGATGGTTTCCTGTTCCTCGCCGACCGCGCCAAGGACATGATCATCCGCGGTGGTGAGAACATCTACCCGGTCGAAATCGAGAATGTGCTGATCGAGCACGAGGCCGTGAAAGAGGTGGCCGCGATCGGCGTGCCCCACGAGCGCCTCGGCGAGGAGGTCGCTGTCGTGGTGGTCGGTAGCGACGCCTTGACCGAGGAGGCTGTCGTGGCGCATTGCCGCGAACACCTGGCCGGGTTCAAGGTGCCCAGCCACGTGCTCATCTGGCCTGAACCGCTCCCGCGCAACGCCACCAACAAGCTGCTCAAACCGGCTATCCGGGAACAGGTACTGGCCCAACTCGGCCTTTAGCGCCAAGGCCTTATTATCCTTGGTGTGAATAGTAAAAATCCCTACCATTTATTTCATTTATAGACGACCTCTCACTACACTACGCGCAACTGACCACACCACCGGGTGTCCCGGTGGCCAGTCTGCTTCACTTTCAGTTTGCGATTACGAGAGGTCTCGACCATGACAGACATCCAGAAAGACATCGACGCCATAGCTGCCCTGCGCAGCCAGAACGGTGCCCCCTGGGACGCAATCAACCCCGAATATGCCGCTCGCATGCGCGCCCAGAACCGGTTCCAGACCGGCCTGGATATCGCCCGCTACACGG
>CAYGOX010000208.1:0-7229 GCA_964351485.1 uncultured Halioglobus sp. | reverse complement strand
CGCGCAGCTCGCGTAGATTCCGGTAAATGCGTGGATGTCGGTCGTGCCGTCGACATTCGCGGCGCCGAACAACAGCGGCTGCCGGTCAATAAAGTTACGGTCAAACTGACGCGTTCCGGAGCCGACAAGCGAAAACGGCCCTAGATCAAGCGGCGCGGTGCGAAAAGAGACCTCACTGGCAATGCCGTCAAAGTCCTCAGCGCCGGTTGCAGCGTTGGCAGAGACGAAGTGACTCCTGTCTTCGAATGTCGTTAACGCCGCATTTGTGGAGGCAGCGCCACAGAGCAACAGGACAATTAGTGTTCTTAAGGTTAATGACAAGGGTGTAAACCAAACAATCATCAGAATCGATTCCTCGAGGGTGAGGTGTCGCTGCTACCCTCCCGGTCAACAGGATCGGATGCGACAACAAGAAAAGAGGCTAACGACCCGGGCCCGTAGTGGGTCCGGATCGTTGCGGGCGATGTTCTAAAAGTCGCCGTACTTTGCCTTGATCTTCAGCTTCCTGAGGAAATCCTTGTTCTGCGGGGTTTCCTTGATCTCGACATTCCAGACCGCGTCACCCATGCCGTTGGGCACATTGAACAGATCCGTCGATGCCGGGTGCTGCACTGCAATCGCGAACTCCGTCGGCTTGACCGGGTTAAAGACCATACCCGTCGATTCCGACTGGTTAACGCCCAGGCTCAACATGTGGTCAATAGACTCCGCGACACCGTCGTTGTCGGTGTCCCGCGCAAACCAGACATCACCGCCATTCGCGCCGATCTGCGTAGTGTTGGGGTTGTCCTCAATGATGTAGAGGTTGCCCAGTGCGTCCTGTGCGAGGTTGTCAGGCGCATCCATGGACGCTGAGGTTGGATCAAACCCGTCGTTCTTAGGCGTGAAGTCATCACTTGCAAAGACACGCACACGCGCCTTTTTCTTGTTCAGCATTTCTACGGAATAGACGGTATTTTCCGACGTCGCCACGAAGTACAGCACCTCGTTACCATTGGCCAGTTTGCCCACCTCGACATCTTCCGGACGTCCATAGGGCGTACCACCAACGTCATCCGCCGCCTGGCGACCGCCAAAGGGCTCGCTGAACGGATCATTCGTAATGGCCGGCTTGAGCCTGCCGTTCTTGTTGGTAATGGGCACCCAGGTGGCCTTTCCAACCCGCGGCGAGGTCGTGTCATAGTATTCCAGCGAAGGATCATCCAGGAAATCATCGACGGACAACACAAAGGTCTGGCCCTTGGTATAGTCACCCTGCTTGTTCGGCCAACGCTCGGAGAAACCAATACCTTCGTGAGCCACGAGAGGGAAAGCATCCAGGACACGGATGTTGTCATCCACCTCGCCCTGGCCAGCAATGGGATTCTCGGGCGCATTGATGTAAGGATCCAGCACCTCGACAACCCGACCCGTACCGGCCCACTCTTCCGCAACCCATACAGTGTCATTGGGCGTAACACGCGACGGGTCGAATGCTCCAAAATCATTTGACCAGTCACCATTGGCGCCACCTTCGTCGCCCGCGAAGATCACCTCGGTGATATCTTTCTTCATATCGTAGCGAGACAGCCCGGCACCAATCGGCGTTTCGTGGGGCAGGAACAGATACTTGCCGTCAGGGCTGAACCAGATCATGTCAATCATGGAGGCGACATTGGGGTCGCGACCGGCGAGTTCTACGTTGGCGCGAACCATGGATTCGCCGATCGTCATCTCCACTTCCCGCAGGCTCGTAAGGTTAGTGAACTTGAGTTCAGGCGGCGATACCCAGGGGCTGGTCAATTCGTTGACATCGTTGGGCGGCATGACAGTGGTGGATTCGGTCAGCGGCGTGAACCATGTATCGGTTCCCGCGTAGGCCTGGGATACTGCCAGTGCCAACGCGCTGAGGGCTAGATTGCGCTTTTTCATGTACTTCTCCTGGAGATAGGTGTCAGAGTGGTCTCATGCAGCGCGACCACTTCTTGTCACTACACTGGCCGCGCTCAGGGAGCACTATTTCACCTGCGCGTTGCAGTACCGTTATCGGTTTGTTGCATCGGCGTGAAGTTTGTGTGAATCGAGGTGACGGTTCACAGTGCGTGCAGGATTGGCAGGCGCGATAGCTTCACTGCGCTCCACTGCAGACCAGTCCAGGCGAATATCCCAATTGAAAAACTTTTCCACAGGCAGCACCGGGGCAGTCTCGATGTCTACCTCGTGATAGACATTTACAGGCGAGCGAACTGTCGCGTCTCTTCCGTATGCATAATCCTGCTGCGCAACGATTGTGCGATACGCCTTGTTCAACTCAAGGGCGCGCTCCCGCGAGGGCGCGATCAACGAGTACACGTCTTCTGCCGCGTCTACCTTATCTGCACGCAGCGAACCGTCGGGTTTGAACCAGCGCGCGAACATCTCCGGATTGCTGCGAAACTCGCCACCACCGCCAACGCGCTCAAGATAAGTTGCAATCTCGCCACGGGTTTCGCCACGGTTGGGCGCATCGGGCATACCCTTAAGGTTGATGTAACCCCACCCGGCTGCGCCATCCACCTTGCGCGGGAAGCTGAAGGTCTTGTCTATCGTCGCGCCGATAGAGGTATGACAGCCCATACAGAACAGGTTCTCCTCGTAGCTCGCTACGCGAAGCTCGCCGTCGACACCTTCGATGAATCCCTGGACGGACCACCCGAAGCCGTTATCAAGGCCATGGTCCTGCAGGTACTTGTAACCGGGAAGATTACCGCGCTCCTTATTGATATTTTCGTTCTCGTACTCCCGCCCATAGGTCATCTTCGGGTACCAGCGCCACTTCTTCATGTAGCGCACTTCCTTCATGCGGGTCGAAACACCGATATCACCACTTTCGTCAATACCGACATAACGCACCGTGTGCAGAAATTCTGTGCCCTTGGGGTACAAAAACGTATCGTTCAGGGCCCCCGCAGCCTCACCCACATAATCGTCTACTACCGTTATTTGATGAATAACCGAAAGTACTCCATCTCCGTTGAGATCCTTGTCGACTACCCGCTCGTCGACCGGCAGGGAACTGATACGCCCAAGCCCTTTAACGTTCGCTTCCACAATCGCAAGATTGGCGCGGTAGACATCCAGCGAATACTCACCACCAGGCAAGGTCCTGAAAGCCGGCGCCAGTCGAATCATCACATCGTCTGTAGAGCCATTGGTCGGCCAGAAGGTACTGGGAAGCGGTTTGTAATTGAACGCGACCCAGTGACTGCCGTCGTGAGCAAAACCATGCTCATCGAACGCGCCCGCACCCAGATGCAGGTTTTCAAGATCGGGAATCCAGCCTTTGAAATCCACCGACGCCAGACGACCCGCTAGCGCCGAATAGTTGTCGTCATCGATCCAGTCCAGGATGTCCTCATCTGAGATCGCCGCCACTGCAGCACTGCGATCTTCAAAGAGATTGAGCCAGTGATTCTTCAGGCCAACGTCACTGAAGTTGTAGGCCAGTTGCTGACCACCGTCTGCCATCACGTTCTCTCGACCCTGTACGGGATTCTGATGGCACACATAACAGGGATTGTACTTACCCTCGATGCGGGTATAGCACTGTGGGGGTATGGGCGCCTCACGATTGAACGCGGCCCAGCCGGGATGACGCCCTTCTATCAGGTCCGACCGAACGCCGCTGTGATCACGCAGTCGTTCAAGCTGGAGCAGATAAAGCTCATCCAGCGGTACCAGAGCATCCAGTTCCGCTGTAGTCTGCGCAGGGGCTTTATCAGTATCTCCGGAGAGCAAAGTGGAGGCCAACACGGCCGGTGCGATGATTGCCGGTATTGAGGCAAGAAAGGCCGTGCGCATAATCGCGCCTCCCGGATTATTTGGGCTGGGAACGCGACTCTACAAAGTCCGGGTGACCATTTGGTGAAAGAAAAGTGACGGTTTGTTTGCGAAACCGTGTTAGAACCAGAACGTGATACCGGCGAGCACCTGCGTATCTGCCCGCCCCTGCTCGGATGCCCTGGCATAGTCGGCGGTGTCCCCGTAGGTACTGGCCCACTCCACCCCGACGTAGGGCGCAAACTGTCGGGTGAACTCGTAGCGCAGGCGCAGCCCTAGCGAGGCGCTCGACAGGCCCGAGCCGATACCGTTGTCTGCATCGTCTTTGCCGTACACGGTGACTTCTGCGCGGGGCTGCAAGACCCATCGCTGCGTCAACAACAAATCGTACTCGCCTTCAGCGGCCAGCGCTGTGCGGCCGCTTTCGCCCAGATAGGCAGTGATATCGACTTCGAACCAGTAGGAGGCCAGCCCCTGCACGCCCAGCGCGAGCCACTGTCGATTCTCACCCTCGTGTGCGTAGTCCAGGCGCAGACCCGCCTGAATATCGAAATAGGCATTGAGAGCCCTACCCCAGAGCAGATCGGTGGAAGCCTCCTCGAGAGTGTCGCCCTCGAAATCGCCCTCTGTCTTGATCACGAGCCGGTCGTAGGTGGTGCCGTACCAACCCTGCACGTCGAATACCGTGGCATCGGCCGACTCCTGGTACTCCAGGCGATCGCCCAGCACCGCCCAGAACACGTGCTCATCAGCCAGCTTCAACTGCCGCGGCCCCGGGAGCGCGTAGGGCCCCTCGGTGAGGGTATGTCCGCCGGAATAGGCGTGCGGGTCGCGCGCATCGTCCGGCGCGTGACCGCCCTGCATCTGCATGTCGTCGTGATCCATCTGTGCAAATGCCGGCTGGAAACACAGGGAACACATTGCAGTTATGACAGTCACTGGCCAAACGGCATTCGGGCGACTCATGACACCACCACCTCGCGGAACATGCCCGCGTCCATGTGGAACAACAGGTGACAGTGCCAGGCCCAGCGACCTAGATCGTGCGGCGTTGTCAGGTCACTGATGCGCTGCGCCGGCTGCACGGGGATTGTATGGCGGCGTACGCGCAGCTCGCCCTGATCGGTTTCCAGTTCGCTCCACATGCCGTGCAGGTGCATCGGGTGCGTCATCATGGTGTCGTTTTGCAGAATTATTCGCACGCGCTCGTGGTGGCGCAGCGACACCGGTGTGCTGCGCCCAAATTCCAGGCCATCGAACGACCAGCTATAGCGCTCCATATTACCGGTGAGATGCAACTCAAGCTCCCTGGCCGGTGACCGCGCGTCGTCCAGTACGCCCTCGGCCGAGTGCAAGTCGGCGAGCGTCAACACCCGGTGGCCGGCCGGTCGCAATCCTTTCGAAACCAGGTCGCGCAGACCAATACCCGGGTCGTCGAGATTAGTGCGCGGCATATCAACGCGCATATCCACCGAAGGCCCCCACTCCGTGCGCGCGTGGCGCACGGTTGACGACGGCTTCGCCAGGCGAGCGTCGCTGCCCTGATGCGCTGCGTGACCAGCGTGCCGGCTGTGATCCATTGCCATCCCACCGTGCATGGATCCATGATTCATGCCACTGTGATCCATGCCACTGTGATCCATGTCCCCGTGATCCATACCACCGTGATCCATGGCGCCCATCATGTCGGACATGGTCAGCCACTCCACCGGGTCGGTCGCCGGCACAGGCGCAGACAGCCCCTGACGCACAGCCAGTGTACCGCTCGCGTAGCCGCTGCGATCCATTGTCTGCGCAAACACGGTGTAGGCATCGTCCTGCGGCGTGACCACCACGTCATACGTTTCACCTGGACCAAAGCGAAACTCGTCCACGGTGACCGGCTCCACATCCTGCCCGTCCACGTGAACGACCGTCAGGCGCAGGCCCGGTATGCGAACATCATAGAAGGTATTACTGGCGGCATTGATAAACCGCAGGCGCAGGCGTTCACCTGCTCGAAAAAGTCCGGTCCAGTTACCTGCCGGTGGCGCGCCATTGAGGAGGTAGGTCATCGTGGCGGCTGACAGATCCGCGAGATCCGTGGGATTCATCCGCATCTCGTTCCACATCTGCCGCCGCTCGAGTGCATCGTCCAAACCCGCATCGCGCACGTCGCGGGAAAAATCGCGCAGCGTGGGCTGGTTGAAGTTGTACAGGTCACTCTGCACTTTAAGTTTGCCGAAGACGTGCATGGGATCCTCGTCGGTCCAGTCCGACAACTGGACGATGTGCTCCCGATCCACACCGTGCCGCTCACCGTCGCGCGGCTCGATAATGAGCGCACCGTACATGCCCGTCATCTCCTGAAAACCGGAGTGGCTGTGATACCAGTAGGTGCCGCTCTGGCGCAGCGTGAAGCGGTAAACAAATGTTTCACCCGGCGCAATGCCGCGGAAGCTGATACCTGGCACACCATCCATCTCGAACGGCAGCAGGATGCCGTGCCAGTGGATAGAAGTGGCCACTGGCAGCCGGTTGGTCACCCGGATGGTGACGTCGTCGCCCTCGCGCAGGCGCAGGGTCGGCGCCGGGATCGAGCCGTTAATAGTCGTGGCCATGCGCATCACCCCGGTGAAATTCACGGGTGTATGGTCCACCACCAGGTCAATCACGGGGCCAGTGAGCACAGCGGGGGAAGAAGCGCCCGCAGCCGCCGCGCCGCGCAGCCAGGCCGGACTGCACGCCAGCACACCACCGGTGGCCAGACCCTGCACGAACCGCCGTCGTTTAAACATTTGCACAGAACCCTTCGCTGAATTGCTATTTACGATCTCATTCCCGACAGGATAACTCAACTGATCCACTACCTGCCGTGGCCCGTACGCACTCCAGTTTTCTTCGACAACATCGGGTGTTCCGCCCCGCATTGTGTAATACCGGGCATTGGTTAGACTGACGGTCTTTGCTGACCAAAGGTATCCAACCATGCCTCAAACGATTGCCTTTCTCGGCCTGGGCGTCATGGGCTTCCCCATGGCCGGCCACCTGGCCGCCGCGGGCCATAGCGTACGCGTCTACAACCGCTCCGCCGACAAGCGAAGCCGGTGGTGCGAGGCTCACAGCGGAACGGCACACGCCACACCCCGCGAGGCCGCCGCTGGCGCAGATATCGTCATGGCCTGTGTGGGTAACGACAATGATCTGCGCGAAGTGGTCGAGGGAAACGATGGCGCATTCGCGGGCATGTCCAGCGGCACCTACTTTGTCGATCACACCACGGCATCGGCAGATGTCGCCCGGGAACTGCATGCCGGGGCACGCGAACTGGGCATCGGTTTCATCGACGCGCCGGTATCGGGCGGGCAGGCCGGCGCCGAAAGCGGCCAGCTGACCGTGATGTGCGGCGGGTCACAGCAGGACTTCAACGCGGTAAAGTCCGTCGTCGAGGT
>CAYGOX010000207.1:0-7263 GCA_964351485.1 uncultured Halioglobus sp. | reverse complement strand
ATCACGGCGCGGCGTGACACGACCACGTTGTTACGCTTCTGGTCCAGCTTGATAACTTTAAACTCGAGTTCCTTGCCTTCGAGATGAACGGTTTCACGTACCGGACGGACATCGACCAGCGAGCCGGGCAGGAACGCGCGGATCGTGTTGATGTCGACGGTGAAGCCGCCTTTGACCTTGCCGTTGATCACGCCGGTGACAACTTCGTCAGCTTCGTGCGCGGCTTCCAGATCTTTCCACGCCTCGGCGCGCTTGGCTTTCTCGCGCGAGAGCTTGGTTTCGCCAAAACCGTCTTCGACGGTTTCCAGGGCGACCTGGACTTCGTCGCCGATCGACAGCGTGCACTGACCGGCGGCATCGTTGAACTGGTTGCGGGGGATAACACCTTCGGACTTCAGGCCCGCGTGGACCGTCACCCATTCGTTGTCGATATCGATTACCACGCCGGTCACGATGGCGCCGGGCTTCATATCGACTGTTTTCAGACTTTCTTCAAAGAGTTCGGCGAAAGATTCGCTCATTGGACATTACCTGTGATGTGCATGGCGGCGTGCCGCCTGTACCGCGTTTCCAGCTCACGCGGGTCATTTGATGAATACCTCGCCCGGACTGTTGACTGGATTGCGCCCGGGGAGAGGCTACGTTGACTACTTTTTACCACTACTTCTTACAGCTACTTCTTACCACTAAATACTGCTACCGGATGCCGCGGCGGCTACCTGTCATGCACCGGGGGCGAAACCCCGCTCGCGCACTACCCGCATCACCTGTTCGAAAACCTCTTCAATGGGCGTCGCGGTACTGTCGATCGCTATGGCATCCTCTGCCGGCACCAGGGGAGACACCTCGCGGGTGCTGTCGCGCTCATCGCGCTCCCTGATCTCCTGCAGAAGGCGCGGGAGACTAACACTTTCTCCCTTATCCATCAACTGCTTATAGCGCCTGGCAGCGCGTTCCTCGGCGCTGGCGGTCAGGAAGAATTTCAGGGGCGCGTCGGCAAAGACCACCGTTCCCATGTCGCGGCCGTCGGCCACCAGGCCCGGCGGGCGGCGCATCTCCCGCTGGCGGGCCAGCAGGGCCTCGCGAACCGGGCCGATCACGGCCACGCGCGATGCGCCCAGCCCACCCTCTTCGGTGCGGATCGCGCGACTGACATCCTTGCCCCGGTAGGCCACCCGGATCTCGCCATCGGCAGCCGTGGTGAAGCTCACGTCGAGGTGACGGGCGATATCGGTGACCGCCGGGTGGTCGTCCCAGCTCACACCTTCGAGCACGCAGGCGTGTCCGACCACGCGGTACAGTGCGCCGCTGTCGAGCAGGTGCCAGCCCAGGGTATCGGCGAGCAGGTGGGCGATGGTGCCCTTGCCCGCCCCCGAGGGGCCGTCTACCGCGATCACCGGCGCCTGGTCAGTCGCCATCGGTCACAGCCTCGGTAATGTTCAGGCCCAGGCTGCGCGCAAGCTCGGCAAAACCGGGAAACGAGGTGGCGACGTGCCCGCAGTCGCGCACCGTGATCGGCGCCTGCGCCCGCAAACCGGCCAGGGCGAAGGACATCGCGATGCGATGGTCATGGAACGTGCGCACCTCCCCGCCGGTGAAAGAACCACCGTCGATAATAATGCCGTCCTCGAGCACCTCGGCTTCGATGCCCAGCGTGGTCAGGCCCTCCGCCATCGCCGCGATCCGGTCGCTCTCCTTGACCCGCAGTTCGGCCGCGCCGCGCAGCACGGTGCGCCCCTCGGCGCAGGCAGCGGCGATAAACAGGATCGGGAACTCATCGATGGCCAGCGGCACCTGGTCGACAGGAATCTCGATACCACGCAACGGCGCGTGGCGTACGCGAATGTCCGCCACGGGCTCGCCGCCGACTTCGCGGCGATTGCTCAACGTGATGTCGGCGCCCATCAATTCAAGAATATTCAGCACACCCACGCGGGTGGGATTAATACCCACGTGCGCCAGCGTGACGTCAGACCCCGGCGCAATACTCGCCGCGACCAGGAAAAAGGCGGCCGAAGAGATATCGGCCGGCACATCCACGTCGCAGCCGCGCAGCTGTCCACCACCGGTCAGCGCCACGCTCAGCCCCTCGCGCTCGACCGGGTAGCCGAAGCCACCCAGCATCCGCTCGGTGTGATCGCGCGTCGGCGCAGGTTCGGTGACGCGGGTTGTGCCGCTGGCATACAGGCCCGCCAGCAGCACGCTGCTCTTGACCTGGGCGCTGGCCATGGGCGTGGTGTAATCCAGACCGGACAGCGCGCGGCCGCCGTGCAGGGTCAGCGGGGGGCGCCCGCCGTCGGCCGAATCTATCTGCGCACCCATTTCGCTCAGCGGTACGATGACACGGTTCATCGGCCGGCCGGTCAGCGACTCGTCACCGACCAGTGTGGAATCGAAAGCCTGGCCGGCCAACAGGCCGCACATCAGGCGCATGGCTGTCCCGGAGTTGCCCAGGTCCAGCGGCGCCGATGGAGCCTGCAGGCCGTGCAGACCAACGCCGCGAATAACGACCTCACCCGGACCCGGCCGCTCGATCTCTACGCCAAGCGCGCGAAATGCCGCCAGCGTCGCCAGGGCATCGTCGCCCTCGAGAAAACCGGTGACCCGCGTGGTGCCCTGCGCAATCGCGCCCAGCATGATAGAGCGGTGCGAAATCGACTTGTCTCCCGGTACGCGCGCCTCGCCACGCAAAACGCCGCCGGGTTGGACCGTGAAATCCATACGTAGGTGAAACCTCTTCCTGTCAGTCCGGCGTGCTGCCGGATTGGTGTTCGCGCGCCTGGATATACGCATCCCTGGCGGCCTTTGCCCGGCCGAAGGTCGCTGCCAGCTGCTCGGCATCGCCGCTGGCAATCGCCTCGCGCAGCGCGCCCAGGTGTTCATTGAAACCGTCGAGCGCTTCGAGCAGCGCGTCCCGGTTGGCCAGGCTGATATCGCGCCACATCACCGGATCGCTGGAGGCGATGCGGGTAAAATCGCGGAACCCGCCGGCGGCGTAGCGGAAAATATCCTGTCCGTGTGCCGAAGACGCCAACGCGTCGACCAGCGCATAGGCCAACACGTGCGGCAGGTGGCTGGTGGCGGCCAGCACGCGATCGTGCTGCTCCACCGACATGTCGACGACCTCGGCCCCGGTGCTTTGCCACATCGCGCGCACCAGCGCGACGGCCGCCGCATCGTTGCCCTCCACCGGCGTCAGGATGACGCGGTGATCGCGGTACAGGTCGGCCCGGGACGCGTCGACCCCGCTGTTTTCAGAACCGGCGATCGGGTGCGCAAGCACCAGTCCCGGCGGCATCGTGCCGTCGTGGCAGTCCAGCGCACGGCGGTACAGGTTGCCCTTCACGCTGGCGGCATCGGTGACGATCACCGGCCTGCCCAGTTCGCGCGTTCGCGCCAGGACATCCGGCAGCATATCTTCGGCCGTCAGTGTCGGGGTACACAACACCACGATGTCGGCCGTCGACAGCGCCTCGTCGAGATCGAGGGTGTACTCGTCGATGACGCCCAGTTCCACGCCGCGCTCAAGCGAGGGCGCGCGATGACCGAATCCCACCAGGCGCTCGCAAAAACCACTCGCGCGCAGGGCACGTGCCAGCGAGCCGCCGATGAGCCCGAGGCCCACGATCAGGACGTTGTCAGACCGGTAATTCAAACTGCTACAGAACCGCCTGGGGATAGGAGCCCAGCGGCTTCAGCATGATGGACTGCTCTTCGAGCTCGGCGAGAATGCCCGCTATTTTCTCGTCCTGCAGGTGCCCTTCAAACTCGATGAAGAAAACATACGCCCACTTCTCGGTGCGCGACGGGCGCGTGTCGATACGGGTCAGGCTCACGCCACCCTTGCGGAACGGCTCGAGCAGCGCAAACAGCGCGCCGGGCTTGTTGCGACTGGACACGATAATGGAGGTCTTGTCGCGACCGCTGGGCGGGACTTCGTCAGGACCGATAACCAAAAAGCGCGTGGTGTTGTCGGCGTAATCCTCGATGTTCGAGGCCAGGCGCTCCAGCTCGTACAGATCGGCAGCCATGTCGCCCGCCACGGCGGCGACGCCGGCCTCGCTCGCGGCAATACGCGCCGCCTCGCCATTGCTCGAGACCGCTTCGCGCTCGACGTTAGGCCAGTGGCGATCGAGCCACGTGCGACACTGCGCCAATGCCTGCTGGTGTGCGCAGATCCGCGTGATGTCCTCGGCGCGCGTACCGCGCTGCACCAGCAGGTGATGCGCGATCGGCAACTCCACCTCGCCGGCAATTTTCAGCGGCGAATCCATGAAGCTGTCCAGCGTGTGACTGACCATGCCCTCGGTGGAGTTCTCCACCGGCACCACGCCGTAGTGGCACTCGCCGGAGGCCACCTGGGCGAAGACCGTATCGATAGTCGCCTGCGGCACGCAGATCGCCGCGTGACCGAAGTGCTTGATCGCCGCGGCCTGTGTGAAGGTGCCTTCCGGCCCCAGGTAGGCCACCTGCAGCGGCTTTTCCAACGCCAGGCAGGCAGACATGATCTCACGGAAAATGTGCGCGACGTTGGCCCCTGGCAACGGCCCGGTGTTGCGCCCGATGATGCCGTCGAGCACCTGCGCCTCGCGCTCCGGCCGGTAGTACACGACGGAATCGCCGGAGAGTCCCTGCGCCTGCGCCTCGGCCAGCTTGATGGCGGCCACGCGCTCCGCGCACCCGGCGCGGCGATTGATCAGGGCCTGGATTTCCTGGTCGATGGCATCGATATCGGCCCGGACCTGATCGAGATTGCGTTCGTCAGCCATGACGCCTAGCCGTTGCGCGCCTCGAAGTCAGCCATGAACGCGATAAGCGCATCCACGGCCGCTTCCGGCACGGCGTTGTACAGGCTCGCGCGCATACCGCCGACGGAGCGGTGGCCCTTGAGATTGAGCAAGCCGGCTTCTTCGGACTCCATCAGAAACAGCTTGTCGAGGCTGTCCTCGGCCAGCGTGAACGGCACGTTCATCCACGAGCGATCAGATACCGCGACCGGGTTGGCGTAGAACGCACTGGCGTCGATCGCCGCGTACAGCTTCTGCGCCTTGCGCTCGTTGATGGTCGCCATGGCCTCCAGGCCACCGAGGTTCTTGAGCCAGTCAAACACCAGCCCCGCCAGGTAGATAGCAAAGGTCGGCGGCGTGTTGTACATCGAATCGTTGTCCGCCGCGACCTGCCAGTCGAGCATGCTCGGGCACAGTTTGCTGGCATTGCCCAGCAGGTCGCGCCGCACGATCACCAGGGTGAGTCCCGCCGGGCCGATATTTTTCTGCGCGCCGGCATAGATCACACCGTACCTGGCCACGTCGATCGGACGCGACAGGATGGTCGAGGACATGTCGACCACCAGGGGCACCGCCACTTCCGGGGTCCAGTGAAATTCCACGCCGCCAATCGTCTCGTTGGGCGTGTAATGCAGGTAGTCCGCGTCTGCGTCCAGCTTCCAGGTGGAGAATTCGGGAATGCAGGAGAAGTTTTCGTCCTCGGAACTGGCCACCACATTGACCGTGCCGTAACGCTTCGCCTCGGCGATCGCCTTCTTCGACCACTGCCCTGTGTTCAGGTAATCGGCCTTGCCCGAACCGGTCATGAGGTTCAGGGGCACGGCGCCAAACTGAGTGCTCGCGCCACCTTGCAAAAACAGTACGGCGTACTCATCGCCGATACCGAGCAGTTCCCGCAGCGTCTTCTCGGCGTGCTCGGCCACGCCGACGATCTCCGCACTGCGGTGCCTCATCTCCATAATGGACAGGCCGGCGCCATGCCAGTCGAGCATATCGTCGCGGGCAATCGCCAATACTTCTTCGGGCCGCGCTGCAGGCCCGGCGCAAAAATTGAAGCTGCGGGTCATAGGTTTTCCTTAACTCCCTAACGGTGCCACCGGGACTTGTCCCGTGGCGCTACAAACTGACAGTTACAACCGGGCCGACGTCTAGGCGTCGTCGCCCGCCGGGCCCTGCGCGTCGTCCTCGTCGGCGGGCTCCTCGATGCGTTCCACGCTGACCAGATCCTCGCCCTCCTTGGTGCGGATGACGCGCACACCCTGGGTGTTGCGGCCCTGTACCGAGACCTCGTCGGCACGTGTCCTGACCAGCGTGCCCTGATTCGAGATCAGCATCAGCTCATCGCCCTCGAACACCTGCACCGCGCCGACCATGCGGCCGTTGCGATCACTGGTGGCCATGGCGATCACGCCCTTGTTGCCGCGACCCTTGGTGGGGAAGTCGTCGACACCGGTACGCTTGCCGTAGCCGTTCTGGCTGACGGTGAGCACCATACCGTCCGGACGCGGGATAATCAGCGAGATCATCGAGTGGCCTTCGCCCAGGCGAATACCGCGAACGCCACGCGCCGTCCGGCCCATGGCCCGGACATCGTCTTCGCGGAAGCGCACCGCCTTGCCCTCACTGCTGAACAGCATGACATCGCTGTCGCCCTCGGTGATGGCGGTACCGACCAGGACATCGCCCTCCTCCAGTTCCAGCGCGCGCAGACCGACGCTGCGCTGCCGGGAAAAGTCGGTCAGCGCCGTTTTCTTGACCGTGCCGTTGGCCGTCGCCATGAAAATGTAGTGGCCCTCGGTGTACTCCTCTACCGGCAGGATCGAGGTGACACGTTCACCCTCCTCCAGCGGCAACAGGTTCACCATCGGGCGACCCCGGGAATTGCGTCCGGCCAGAGGAATATGGAATACCTTCAGCCAGTAGACCTTCCCGAGGTTGGAAAAACACAGGATCGTGGCGTGCGTGCTAGCAATCAGCAGGTGTTCGACGAAATCCTCGTCCTTCACCGCCGTCGCGGATTTGCCCATACCGCCGCGCTTCTGCGCCTGGTAATCGGCCAGCGGTTGCGTCTTGGCGTAACCGCCGTGGGAAATGGTCACCACGCGATCTTCCTCGGTGATGAGATCCTCGACTGTGAGGTCGTGCTGCGAGGCGGTGATCTCGGTGCCGGTCAGGCGGTGCAGGCGCAGCTCGAGAATTGCCTGGGCCTGCGCCGGGGAGAGATGGTACTTGCCGTCGTGCACACCGTACTGCGGTTCGAGATCGTCGGGGCGACAGGCATCGGCGCCCGCGCGTTCGAGCATGCCGGACACCTCGCCAGGCTCCCAGGCACGCGCCAGCAGCTTTTCCTTGGCCTCGGCCGAACTGGGCGAGGCCTTGATCAGTTCGATGACCGGGTCGATATTGGCCAGCGCGATGGCCAGGCCTTCGAGAATGTGTCCGCGCTCGCGCGCCTTGCGCAACAGGTAGACCGTGC
>CAYGOX010000206.1:0-7296 GCA_964351485.1 uncultured Halioglobus sp. | reverse complement strand
GGTCCCGACGCAGCGGCCCAAAGGGCCGCCAAAGCCCAAAAAAAACAAAAACCCAACCAACCCAACAATAAAAACAGGATCAAGCTAAAATGCGCACCACAACCAAAACAACGGAACCACCCCCATGACCCAACCCAAAACCACAGCCCTGGTCACCGGCGCCACCGCCGGCCTCGGTATCGAGTTTTGTCGCCAGCTCGCCGGGCGTTGCGACGTGATCATCGCCGTTGGTCGCAGAAGCGAGCGGCTGGATGAACTGGCGCAGTCGCTCGCCGGGCAGGCGGAAGTACACGGTGTGGCGGCGGATCTCGCCACGGTCGAGGGTGTTGCGCGCGTCATGGAAACGCTGCGGCAGAAGGGGCCGGTCGATTACCTGGTAAACAACGCCGGGTTCTCGACCTATGGCTACTTTCCTGCGTTGGATATCGAATCGCAGCGGGAAATGGTCAGTGTGCATGTGGATGCGAGTATCACGCTCGCGCGTGCGGCTATCCCCTTTATGCGCGAACGCGGCGGCGGCTACATCATTAATGTTTCATCGCTGGGCAGTTTTTTGCCGGGTAAGGGCCTTACCGTCTACGGCGCGACGAAGGCTTTTTTGACCTATTTTTCCCAGGCATTGGAGGACGAGGTGAAGGAGGCGGGTATCGTGGTGCAGGCGCTGTGTCCCGGATATATCCGCACCGAGTTTCACGACGAGATGTCACAGGCCGGGTTCGATACCGGCCGTATTCCCGACGCGATGTGGATGAGCGCCGACGCGGTGGTCGAAGCCAGTCTCGCGGCGCTGGATGGTGGGGAGGTGATTGTTGTGCCGGGCGAACAGAATCGCCAGCTTGCCCGCATGGGCCTGGAACGCCAGCTAGCTGCCCTGCAGTAGCAGTCGCTCCAGTATCTGGCCGTAAATTTCCGTCAGCGGGGCGAGGTCTGCCACGCGAACGCGTTCATTGAGTTTGTGGATGGTGGCGTTGCAAGGCCCCAGTTCCACCACCTGCGCGCCGGTAGAGAGCGTCGTGTCGAGCCCGGTCACTTCGCGGATGCTGGCGACGGTGGCGTCGACCAGATCACCTTCGGCGGTCAGGAACGGTTGCCCGCTGAGGTTCCATTCAAGGGTGTACTTGAAACCGAACTGGTCGAGAATCGCCTCGGTGCGCTGCCGCAGCTGCGCGTCGGTCACTTCGGTAGAGAAACGGAAGTTAAAGACGATTTCCACCGTACCGGGAATGACATTGGTCGCGCCGGTGCCACCGTTAATGTTAGAGATCTGGAACGATGTCGGCGGGAAAAACCGGTTGCCCTCGTCCCAGTGTTCACTGGCCAGCGCGTGCAGCGCCGGCATCGCCCTGTGAATCGGGTTGTCGGCCAGGTGCGGGTAGGCGATATGGCCCTGCACACCGTGGACAGTCAGTACGCCGCCGAGCGAGCCGCGTCGTCCGTTCTTGATGACATCGCCCAACCTGTCTGAACTGGACGGTTCCCCGACGATGCACCAGTCGATGGACTGTCCTGTTTCGCGCAGGTGATCGAGGACCTTGACCGTGCCGTCGACCGCCGGTCCCTCCTCGTCAGAGGTGATAAGGAACCCGATCTGGCCCGGGTGGTTGGGATTCTGCGCGACAAAACGCTCGCAGGCCACGACCATCGCCGCGAGACTGGACTTCATGTCCGCCGCACCGCGTCCGAACAGATCGTCGCCGGAGACCGTCGGTTCAAACGGGGGTGTGTCCCAGTCCGACTCTGGTCCGGTGGGGACGACGTCGGTATGTCCTGCAAATACGAGGATCGGTCCGGACTCGCCGCGGCGTGCCCAGAAATTGTCGACGTCACCAAAGCGCAGGGGCGTGCAGTCGAACCCGATCGCCGCGAGGCGTTCCATCATCAGCGCCTGGCAGCCGGCGTCCTCGGGTGTAACCGAGGGACGGCGGATGAGGTCGCAGCACAGGTCGAAGGTCGGGTTCACGTCAGTCTGCCCGGCGTTATCAGTTATGCGCGTGAAGCGCTTCGTTCAGCTCCACGGCGCTGCGGTTGGTCAGGCACTCCACGGTACCGGTCGCCGAATTGCGACGGAACAGGAGATCCGGCTGGCCGGCGAGGTCGCGCGCCTTGACGGTCTCTACCGCCTTGCCGTCGCTGTCGAGCATCGACACCTTGGTGCCCGCGGTGACGAACAGGCCGGCCTCCACGGTGCAGCGATCACCCAGCGGGATGCCGATACCGGCGTTGGCGCCGATCAGGCACTCGCGCCCCACGGAGATGACGATGTTGCCACCACCGGACAGCGTGCCGATCGTGGAGCAACCGCCACCGAGGTCGGAGCCGCTGCCGACCATAACGCCGGCTGATATACGGCCTTCGATCATGCCGGGCCCCTCGGTACCGGCGTTAAAGTTCACGAAGCCCTCGTGCATGATGGTCGTGCCTTCGCCCAGGTAGGCGCCGAGGCGAACCCTCGCGGTATGCGCAATTCGCACGCCGGCGGGGACCACGTAGTTGGTCATCTTGGGGAACTTGTCTACGCAGCTCACTTCGAGCGTTTCCCCGCGCAGGCGCGCGGCGAGTTGGCGGTCGGTCAGCTCATCGATGGCGATTGCGCCTTCGCTGGTCCACGCGACATTGGGCAGGACGCCGAACAGGCCATCCAGGTTTGTCCCGTGCGGTTTGACCAGCCGGTGCGAGATCAGGTGCAGCTTCAGATAGCCTTCCGGTACCGACGCGGGCGCCTCGTCCTTTGCCAGCAGTACGGCGACAACCGGCCGGTCACTCCCGGCAAAGCGCGCGGCCAGTTCGGCCTGGGCGGTCTCTCCAGCCTCGGTCAGTGCCATGCCCAGTGCGTCCAGGGCATCGGCGTCCAGCGCCCGGTCATTGCCTGCCGTAGCTGCCGCCGCGGCCAGTGCGGCCGACGGGTTGATAACCGGCTCGGGGAAAAAGACCTCAAGCCACTCGCCGCGGCTGTTCTGAGTGCCGACGCCAAGTCCGAATGCGAATGCGTTGTCTGTCATGGTGGTACCTGTTGTGGGCCCGACCCTGCGGGTCAGGCGGTTGCAAAAATGTCCTTGTAGGTCGCTTCACTGAAGCCGACATAAACGGCTTTGCCGGTATCGAGCAGGGGGCGCTTGAACAGCGTCGGCTGCTCGACAATGGCCGCGATGGCGCTTGCGGCATTCATGTCGTCCCGCGCCGCAGCGTCCAGCGACTTCCAGGTCGTGCTGCGCCGATTGACCACGGTCTCCCAGCCCAGCGCCTCGACCCAGTTCTTGACGACCGGGCGGGTGAGGCCGTCTTCACGCACGTCGTGAAACTGGTAGTTGACGCCGTGAGCGTCCAGCCACTTGCGCGCTTTCTTGACGGTGTCGCAATTCTTGATGCCGTACAGTGTTGTCACTGGAGTCGCCTGCCGCGGGGTGGAAAATGAAGGGCGCGTAGAATAGCAAATCTGCCCACCCGCGTCATACGCGTTGTCCGGTGACTCACGCCTTGCGGGTTTTCTTGGGGTGTTTCCGGGTGGGGTAGCAGGTGCGACAAATTTCGCAGACGCGGCCGTCGCAGCCGCGCGCGGTGCAGAACTCGCGACCGTAGAAAATGATCTGGAGGTGCAGGTCGTTCCAGCGTTCACGGGGAAACAGCCGCTTCAGATCGCGCTCGGTCTGGGTGACGTTCTTGCCGCTGCTGAGGCCCCAGCGTTGTGCCAGCCGGTGGATGTGGGTGTCGACCGGGAAAGCGGGTACGCCGAAGGCCTGCGACATGACAACGCTCGCGGTTTTGTGCCCGACACCGGGCAGGCGCTCGAGTGCTTCCATATCGGCCGGCACTTCTGCGCCGTGTTCTTCGATCAGTATTTCACTGAGCCGCGCGATGGCCCGCGACTTCTGCGGTGACAGGCCACAGGGGCGGATGATCTCGCGGATTTGCTCGACGCTCAGCGCCGCCATGGCGGCCGGGTTGTCGGCCAGTGCGAACAGGTGTGGTGTGACCTGGTTGACGCGCTCGTCGGTGCACTGGGCGCTGAGCAGGACGGCGATCAGCAGCGTGAACGCATCGGTGTGATCCAGTGGCACCGGCGGATCCGGGTACAGGGCGTCAAGACGCTCCATGATGTAGTTCACCCGCTCGGCCTTGAGCATCGCTCACAGCTCCTGCGCAACGCGCACGATGCGCTGGGCGGCTTCCACGCAGGCGTCCAGCTCGGCGACCAGGGCCAGGCGAACACGGTTGGCGCCGGGATTGACGCCCTGCGCGGTGCGCGCCAGGAAACTGCCCGGCAGCACGGTCAGGTTTTCCCGGGCGTACAGCTGGCGGGCAAACTCGGTGTCGCTGCAGGGTGTGACCGGCCAGAGGTAGAAGCCCGCCTGCGGCCGCTGGACATCGAGCACCCCGTCCAGCACCGCCATTACAGCGTCAAACTTCTCGCGGTAGCGCGCGCGGTTTTCACGCACGTGCGCCTCGTCACTCCAGGCTGCAATGCTGCCCATCTGGTGGTGTAGCGGCATCGCGCAGCCATGGTAGGTGCGGTACTGCGCAAAACGCGCCAGGATATCGGCGTCACCCGCGGCGAAGCCGGAGCGCAAACCGGGCAGGTTTGAGCGCTTGGAAAGACTGTGGAATACCACGCAGTGACGGTAATCGTCATTCCCCATGGCGTGACAGGCCTGCAGCAGGCCCGGCGGGGGTGCGCTTTCATCGCCGTAGATTTCCGAGTAACACTCGTCGCTGGCCAGGATAAAGTCGTACTGCCGTGCCTTCTCTACCAGGTACTGCAAGGTCTGCAGCGGCAGCACGGCGCCGGTGGGGTTGCCCGGAGAGCACAGGTACAGCAGCTGGCACCGCTCCCAGGTCTGTTCGTCGACCTGTTCGAAATCCGGCAGGTAGTTGTTGTCGGCGGTGCAGTTGAGGAATACCGGCTGCGCGCCCGCCAGCAGGGCGGCACCTTCGTAGATCTGGTAGAACGGATTGGGACACAGCACCAGGGGGGCGTCGCGCCCGTCGACCACTGCCTGCGCAAACGCGAACAGGGCCTCGCGCGTGCCGTTCACCGGCAGCACCTGGCGCTGCGGGTCAACGCCCGACAGGCCAAACCGGTGCGTCAGCCAATCGGCAATCGCCTCTCGAAGTTCGGGCAGTCCAAGTGTGGTGGGATAGCGCGCGAGCGCGTCCAGTTCCCGGCTGATCGTGTCGCGAACGAAAGCGGGTGAGGCGTGCTGCGGCTCTCCGATGCCCAGGGATACCGGGCGCCTGTCGGCATTCGGTTCGAGGTCTGAAAACAGCGACCGAAGGCGTTCGAACGGGTAGGGTTGCAGTTGGTCCAGGTGCGGATTCATGCCGGTCAGGCCGAGGCCTCTTCGTCCAGTTCCTCGCGAATCGTCTGCTGGATAGACTGGCAGACTTCGGGATCGTCGATGGCGTTGCCATGCTGGTCGGTGATAAAGAACACGTCCTGAACTCGCTCGCCCAGCGTCTGAATCTTGGCTGCCTGCAGGTCGACGTTGTAGGCGACGAAGATACTGCCCAGCCGCGCGAGCAGCCCGGGGCGGTCCGGCGCGGACACTTCGAGCACGGTGACGTTGTTGTGTTTGTCCGTGTTCATCCGGGTTTCGGTCGGGATGGCAAAGCTCTTTTTCTGGCGCGGGGTGCGGCGGCTGACGATCTCCAGCGCGCCTGCGCTGTTGCCCAGGGCTTCCGTCAGGTTGGTGCGAATCCGCTTCTGGCGTTCGATATCTTCGGTGATCGGCGCGCCGGAGGAATCCAGCACATAGAAGGTATCCAGGCTCATCCCGTCGTCACCGCTGTAGATACGCGCGTCGTGAATGCTCAGGTCGAGGCCGCCCAGACAGGCGCAGACGCGGGAAAACAGCTGCGCACGACTGCGCGCGTGGACAAAAATCTGCGTGGTATTGGCCACGCTCGATTCGGCGTTGTTGCGCACCAGTACCAGCGGTGTGTCTGTATCGATATGGTTGGCGATCGCCTCCGAGTGCCAGGCGATATCCTCCGGTCGCTCGCGCAGGAAGTAGTCTTCGCCGCGCTGCGCCCAGATATCTTCCAGGTCTTCAGGCGTAAAACCGCGCTGTTCCAGCAGACGCGTCGCGGCGCGCTGCGTGTCTTCGATCAATACGTCGCGGTCGAGCGGGTTGTCCAGGCCCCGGCGCAATGCGCGGCGGGTTTCGGTGTAGAGCTGGCGCAACAGGCTGCCGCGCCAGGCGTTCCACAGTGTCGGGTTGGTGGCGTTGATGTCGGCCACGGTCAGAACGAAGAGGTAGTCCAGGTGTTCTTCGTCACCCACGTGTTCGGCGAATTGCTGGATGACCTCCGGGTCGGACAGGTCCTTGCGTTGGGAAATCGCCGACATGAGCAGGTGATTGCGCACCAGCCAGACCACCAGTTCGGTGTCGCGTTCGTCCAGGCCGTGATTGACGCAAAAGCGTTCGGCGTCCACCGCACCCAGTTCGGAGTGGTCGCCGCCGCGACCCTTGCCGATGTCGTGGTACAGCGCGGCCACGTAAAGCAATTCGATCTTGCGCAGGCGGGCGGCAATCCGGCTCGATACCGGGAACTGTTCCTGGTGATCCGGGTACAGGTAACGGCGACAGTTCTTGACCGCTTCAAGCGTGTGGGCGTCGACGGTGTAGACGTGGAACAAATCGTGCTGCATCTGCCCGACGATGCTGCCGAACTCGGGCAGGTAGTCGTCCAGCACGCCGTACCGGGTCATGCGCCGCAGTTGCCGGGTCATCTTGACCGGGCTGCGCAGGATCGCCATGAACATCTCGCGGTTTGCAGGGTCGGCCCGGAAGTTGTCGTCGATCAGGTGCCGGCCTTCGCGCACCAGGCGGATCGTGGGGGCCGAAACACCGACAATGTCGGCATCGTTGGCGCACAGGTAAAACAATTCCAGCAGCGCGGTCGGTGTCTGCTCGAACACGTCGTCGTGACAGGTTTCGATATAGCCGTTGCGCACCTGGAAGCGCTCGTTCAGCGCGCGTACCGCATCGCCGCTCACCTCGTGCAGGATCGCCTGGTCGAAGTTCTGGATCAGTACGTCGTTGAGCTGGCCCAGAGCCAGCGCCCACCGGTAGTAGACCTGCATGAATTTCTCTACCGCGAGTTTCTGCGTGCCGTCCTCAAGCCCCCAGAGGCTGGCCAGCTCCCGCTGGTGGTCGAACAGCAGCCGGTCTTCCTCGCGATCGGTCAACATGTGGAGTGCGTAGCGCACCTGCCACATGAATTCGCGGCCGTTGATCAGCAGCTCGCGCTATTCGGCGTTCAGAAACTGCTCCTGCGTGATTTCCTCCATCGAGTTGA
>CAYGOX010000205.1:3212-7340 GCA_964351485.1 uncultured Halioglobus sp. | reverse complement strand
ATTTCAGCGAAACCTTCACTGCAATTCCTCGCGCGGGTTACGTTTTTAAGCAGTGGGCGGCCGGTCCGGGCTTCCTCTGCGGCGATTCCACCGACCCGAACTGCACCGTGTCCAACGTGGGGCTCGGCGCGTTCAACGGGGTCATGGCGCTGATTACGGGTGCTCGGATTGACCACCTCATGCCGCTGTTCGATTTTGTCGGTACCGATTCGGATAACGACGGCACGCCGGATCATCTCGATGATGACGATGACAACGACGGCGTGTTCGACGTCGACGATCTCTACCCGTTCAACGCCAATCTCACCTGTCCGGCCAGCTACGCGCAGCGCTCGCCTTCGCAGGTGTTGTTTGAACTGCGCGATGCGATTGGGCGAGAGGACTGGGTCGACGTGGCCTGCCAGTACGATCCCTTCGCGGTCATACTCGATGATCAGGGCATACTCGTTGGGCACAACGACCTGTTTAACGGTGTGAACCCGCAGATATTCCAGGAAGATGTTTTTGACGATATCGCACGTGTGCTGTATTCACTCGATGCGGGCTGGGTTGAGATAGCCGATGGCGTGAACAGCTATGTCATCCAGAATGGGGTCATCATGCAGCAAACCGCGCATGGAAAAATTCAGTTTAACGGGCCGCCGCCGGACCAGAACTGAAGCGCTCATGCCGCACTTTCGTAGCGTATCTTTCTGGTAAATAAAGGCCTGCAACAGCGCAGGCCTTTTTTTTTTCTTGTTTTTTACCGCTGTCGTCTCGACCACCCCAGCCCGGCAAGACCGATCGAGAAGAGGGCGAACGTCGCTGGTAGCGGCACTGTGCCAATAGGATCGAATTCGTCGCGGTACTCCCAGCTAACGATATCGTGGTCGCCCCAGTCGGCGCCGGTTCCGGAGGTGAAGCCGACGTAGGCGGTGGGCTGCCCGAGGATAGATGCGAGATCCAGGGTTCGTGAGAGCATCGCGTCGACGGGCCGTACGCCGGTCTGGTTGGCCCGTACTTCCAGTTCGGTACCGTCGTAGTCGATCCACGCCGACCATAGCAGGCCATTATCGAAGTTGGTCGCTACATTGAGTGTATTCGGCGAACCAGCACCGTGGTTGACCGAGCCGTTGATGTCGATACCGATGTGGTTTGAGCTGGGATCGTTGTTGGCGGCGTTACACCAGGTGTCGAATTCGACGCCAACGCTGTTGCCGATTCCCGCGTAGCCGATACCCTGGCCGGCGCCGCCGATACTGGATGAAACCGATTGCGCGACGAACACCAGACCATCCGCGCCGGCCTCGGAGTTACAATCGAAGACACGCCCGCCGGGTTCGGTGATCCTGAAGGTGAAGAAGGTACTGAACGTTGAGGCGTTGATAGTGTCGGTGCTGAATGCGCTGCCGGATTGGTTGCCCGTGGCGCTGGTCAGGCGAAGCACCGCGTTCGGGTCAATGCCGTTGTTCACGTTGGCCAGTGTGTCGCCGTTCAGCGTCAGTCCGGCGGTTGAGGAAAAATCCGAGAAGCTGACCAGCGTGGCCTGGGCACCGGTCGCGGCGGTTCCCATAATGGCGGCACAGAGCAGGGTTTTTGCAAAAGTCGCTTTCATAGTCGTCACCTGTTGATGAACCAATAGCCATACGAAAGCAAAGGTTATGCCACGCCGTTTTAAGTCGTTGTTTTAAATGATCATTGATTGTGGATGGCGATGAGCCGGGTCGAGCGTGTAAAAATTGTTGACGCTCAGCCAGTGGCTGAGCGGCGCCCGTTGGCTTTTCAAAGCTCCGCATCGCGACAGTCGGCAGTCGCATTGACCGGGTTGCAGCGGGCGATTGTGCCGCCGGGAATGCGTACCTGGTAGTCGGTAAACCGCGCGTCGGGCTCGGGGTAGTCGGTGCTGATGAACTGTGCGCCTGACATCAGGGCCATCTCCCGTCGTGTGGTGTCGCCGGAGCGCGCCTGCTCGGTATCGGCATCGGCCCGGGTGCGCACCATGTAGCCCAGGCGAACCAGTTCCTGGATACCTTCGACATCCTCGGGGCTGTTCTGCTTGATGAAGGCAGCCTCGGGCGTGCCCGGATCAGAATCGGTAAACAGGATGCGGCCAGCCAGGGCAGGGTGGCCCTCGATATAGGCGTCGCGCAGGTCGCCGCCGTTATCAAGTGCAAACATGATCCGGCCACGCGCGTCCGCCAGCCTCGGCCAACCGTCTTCGAGGATGGCCTGCTCGAGCGACGCGCGGTCACCGCGCACCCAGTCGGGCGTGATCAGCGCCTGTTCATCAAAGACCGAGAGTATTTCAGCGTCGATCGAATCCAGTGCAGCAGCGTCAAAGGGCACCGGCACGGCAAAGCCGAGGTCGAGCGGGTCTGCGATGGCATCCGCTTTGGCTTCGATCATGACCATTACGGGAAGGTGGCCGGGGTTGGCCATCGACCACATCCTGATTTCGGTCAGGCAGGCAACTAAAGTCACGCAGGAGGTTTCGTAATCGATTTCCTGTACGTGCATCACCTTCAGCCCGGGCTCGCTCAGTGCGGGAATGCCCGAGGCCGGATCCTCCCCGAAAAACGTCAGCGCCTGCCGGTTGGCGTAAAGACCACCCTCGGGATCGTAGAAGATGTCCAGTTCAATCTGCCGGATGCCCAGCCCACTGAATTGCTCGGTCAACGGGCGGTGCGAGTAGTCCAGCGTCGGCGCGACCTCCGGGATAAAGGCCAGCAGGACCTCGAACAGATCCTCACGAATCGCCCCCTTGTAGCTGTTGTGTGTGCCCAGGTACTGGAGCTGGTTCATGGCGACGAGGCTGGTGGCGTTGTCGTCCTTGTTGTCGGTGCAGCCGAATAGGAGGGTGGTTAGGTGGAGGGTTAGCAGGGTCGCGAGTGTCTTTTTATTAATGGTCATCGAGGGGCCTGTGCTATCTATTTGCGGTTTCGGAGATGATACTCACTCAGGAAATTGTTTTTTTGCGGAGATGAGGTTCTCGGCGAGCTGAGAAGTGAGAGGGTCTGGTAAGGAGGTCACTCAGCGGACCATGGATACTGTCCGTCGTAAACCAGCTCTGAAGCCCTTCCATCAGCGGAAAGTGCAAAGAACTGTACTGACTGCCCCGCGAGAGAGTCGATTTGCTCGTCACTGAAACGGTATAGAAAGCCCGACTTCCCAAACGAAGATTCATCGAAAAAATCAGCGACGTCCTGGCGGTGCCGCCACAGGCGGCTTTGGTGCCATAGCTTGCCATTTCGAAAGATGACAATCCATTCTGCAGGTACATTTTTCTGGATGTCTACGGCCCAGCCCGCCAAGGCAAATACACCGTTCTCTTCCTGTAATAGGCCGACTGATCCTCGCAAGCTACCCGCGGACAATGTGTACTGGAATTCGTTATCCGGCTCGTGCAGCAGGCCTTGATTTGCGTTGTATTGAATTTCTCGCCATCGGTTTAGATTTGTCAAAGTTGGAAATTCATATGTCGGCCTCTTCATGCTCTCCTCAGACGCACTCCAGGAGTTTATGGGTACGGTAATAACAAGTGCTTCTCCATCCGAGAAAAGACATGAAAGCTGAACAGTTCGTGCTGATTTCAATTTTTCGATCGGAGCAGTGATTGTGTAGCCAGCATACGCCGCAGATTCAGACCCGTATACGTCGGCCAATAGCGGTGTCGGTAAGCCTACACTGGCGCTGCCAACAGACGCCGCATCAGTGAGCAGAAGTATCGTATCTGGCACTTTTCCGTTACTCTCGTTTACTGCCCAGCCAGAGAAGGAGAGGGAGTTGGCAGCCTCGTTAATCCTTATTACCGGCTCACTGATCGTACCCCGATCTGTTAAGACTTTCCAGGAACGACCAGTATTGTTCACGATGCTGCTGAGTTCACCCGTACTCGAGAGTTTGTAGGTATCCTTTTCTACTGTCTTGGGCCTATGCAGTACGACAGCCCCCTGGTCAAGTTCTCCAGCCATGTATATTTCAATACGGTTTCTGCCGCTGACGAAAAACTCAGAAGGCAGGATCGCAGAAAAAATTGATCGGCCTGAATCGCCGACTCGCTTTGTTGAAGCAATGCCGCCTATTCGGTTATTAATCGCAATCACCACTTCTGCGTTGCTTAGGTCTGCGTTCGAAAGCCAAACCTCTCCG
>CAYGOX010000205.1:0-3202 GCA_964351485.1 uncultured Halioglobus sp. | reverse complement strand
TCGATATGGCTTGGCAAAAAACTGGCGCTGAGATCAACGTTCTCATAGAGGTTGGAAGAGGTAACTGAGGCGGAAAACATCTGACTATCGACAATATCGAATGCTTCCAGTTTCTTCCCGAGTATATTCCTTAGGCCAGTATTGCCGTGTATACCGTAATGCTCAAACCCGTCGCCGAAGCGCGACAGTTTGTTTTGTAGTGGTGCGGAAATATCGGGTAGTGGCTGAAGTAAGTCATCCATGCGTTTTCCGTGTTGATTTATGAAACGCAGACTTTTTTCAATTTTTGGTGAGTCAAAGAGATTGTGGCCATCGCTTGAAATTGCCCCAGGCCCAAACAAGATATCTGTGATAGTCGGAAAAACATCGACAAGAGTGGCGATACGACTGTCGACTTTACCCTGATCTTGAAGCGGTTTTTTAATAAAGAGTGGAACGTATATGATTTCAGCAGCGTTAGCTGATTCCAGCCGCCTTCGGCTAGTGTTTTGAGAAAAGCTCACACCATGATCTGCAGTGACAACGAGTAATGAATTTTCCCAAAGCCCCTTGCTTTTCATTCTTGAGATGAGTTCCTGGACCATAAGATCAGCAAAACCAAGTTGCAGCAGGTGCCGTTGTTGTCCGATAAATGACGCTTCAGGCGAATCGAGCCAAACATCGTGTTGATTCATGCCCGGGATATCCTCTGAGCCGTGAAGATATGTTCGGCCATCGGGCAAATGCCGCCACGGATAGTGCGGTAACATCACGTGGACAAAATGCAGGCCTGGTTTTGAAGAAGGGGTAAGGCGGTCGAGGAATTGTGTATACCAACTCGCAACTGGACCGGGAATATTTCGAAGTTGATGATTAGCCGGTAGTGGGTCATCTGCCCTGAGTCTTGGTGCTTGCGGCTGTCTTTGCTTGTCACCGAACGCACCCCATGTACGATTTATCGCTGGCAGATCGCCTGTCATATTCGAGGGCAGAAGCTGATGTGCATAGACTATTGCCACATCGGACCACAAATCATAAATTTTTTTCCCCAAAGAAATCGCTTTCTGATGCCTATTCCAGCACATTTCCTCCGGACACAGAGTTGTCATCAACTCGTTGACGTTGTTGAAGTCATGAGTGCCCGAGAGATAGGTAAATAGATTGTTGGGGTGGTCGATAAAATCCGGTATCGAATCTGCATCGGGATATCTGCCCGTCAAAATCGACGGAAGAACATCTAGTGTGTGTTCCGCTACTGTTGTCGCATTGGGGAACCAGGTGGTGGTTTGTGCTAGTTCTGCAAAACCAGGATAGCGCACGGGGTCAATGTTACCCTTCCTGTCCAGGAGCGATACCAGGGGCAACTCGTCAAATACTACCATAACAACAGGGATTGGCGCCGACGCAATTACATTCTGTGCGTCGTATGTCGGCGGAATAACTAATTTTGAAACTGGACTGGAAAATAAGAAAAGCGCAGGGAAAATAACAATGCTAGGAGAAATCAGCGCCAGCAATTGCTTCAGCCATGTTGTTTTCTGCATCAGAAAGTAGAAACATCCAATTACCAGAACCAGAGTTGTCAGGTAAACCTGGAGTGAGGGCTCAATGTGCCCCGCCAACGCTATAGAAAACAGTGTTCCACCCAGAAGTGAAATTACAAGCTTCTGAAGTTTGTCCCCAGAGGCAAAAGTAAGCGCCACAATCGCCAACGGTAGCAATATGGATAACGACAATGTCAGTATCCAGATCTCTATGCTGTCTGATTGACGTGCGACAAAAAATTCCGGATAGGTGCTAAGAAGGTCGTAAATCGGCTGAGCGACAGCTAGGGAGGTCAAAGCTCCGACCTGTAAAAAGTAAATAGTGAGCTTTGCCAACATAATAGTTAAAACCTGGAGGAGGATGGGTAGGTCTGTGTTCGGCTAATGCTGATTCCGACTGCTGTGTCGCTCGTTATTTTGAAAATACGACGTAATTGAATGGGGAGAGTGATCTGCCATAGGTGCTCTTGGAGGCAAATATTTCATAGATTACCCCGTAGATAGTCTTGGTTCGCTCTCTTAGCGTCGGATCATCAATCCCGATTTCGTTATACATTTCATCTACAATACCAGAGCCTAGATGTTCCAGTGTATGCAGTGGCTTAATTTCGCAGTGTTCGAAACCAACACGCGTACTACATTCGATTATCTCTGAGTAAAAAAATAAGTGCTTGTCTACCAAATTCTCAAGAAAACCAGGATTGCCGTGCTGACTGATTCGCACCGATACATCGTTAATCAGTGCCTCAATTTGAGCGTATTCCCGTTGTAGATCATCAAGTGCCACTTTCATGGCTGTATAAAGAAGACCATATCCAACGGCGAACGGTTCTCCAAAGACTGCCTTTCCGCCTGGCTTGAGTATCCGTAAGCAACCTTTCAAGTAGCTTTCGTAGTCATCAAAATGATGCAGAATTGAGCTGCCAACAATCAGGTCGAATTCCTCATCCAGAAAGTGCATAGAGAGAGCGTCTTGTATTGAGTAGCTTATTCGATTTGATGACGTTGTGTTGGCCAGATAACCCTTTAGCCTCCGCACTCCCTCAGGTGCAATATCAAACGCATGGATATCACAATCCTTAATACTTTCATGCATGTAAAATGCCGCGGCTGTCCAGCCCGCGCCGCAGGCAGCATCAAGAATGCTCAGGTTGGTAATGGGTTGCTGAATGTCATAACCCGCAAACTTCAAATAATTTAAAGCCGTCGGGGCGTGAGCTAGATACTCATCTCTCTTGGATTCGCGACTTTGTTGTTCGACATTGTTATAGCCCGAGCCATAGATCGCATCGAAATGGTCTGTTTGGTCGGTAGGTTTGCTGGTAAAACGAAGGATTCCTTCGTCGGATGGTATCTCACATCTACAGCGATCACAGATATATGATTGGGAAGGTTGCTTCCGCTTGAGTGTGCTACCGCAGTCGCAGAGGTAAGTCTCGATCATCTGATTACCTGAGTGTAAATTAGGTCAACTGTCTAAAATACGGCGTCAGGGTTGGACTGGCCAAAATGCAGCAGATGCAGCCTCTATTGCCGTGGGTCTTAATGGTACCTCAACTGGAGTTGGCTGTTTTCTTCAGCCACAAAAAAGCCCATAGAATCGAAGATTCTACGGGCTCCTTCAAAATATGGCTCCGCCTGCTGGGCTCGAACCAGCGACCCAATGATTAACAGTCATT
>CAYGOX010000204.1:0-7387 GCA_964351485.1 uncultured Halioglobus sp. | reverse complement strand
TGTGCGGTGATGGGTTTTCCTGTCAGCAGGATCTCCATCATGATGCGCTGGCCAATCATGTGAATCAACGGTGCTGCCCAGGGCGAGCTGCGCCCGACCTTGACCTCGGTGACGGCAAAGCGCGCCTCGGTACTGGCCACGCACAGGTCACAGGCCTGGGCGATCATCCAGCCGCCGGCAAAGGCCACGCCGTTAACAGCGGCGATGGTCGGCTTGGTCAGCTCGATGTTGTCGTAGGGCAGGGGAAACATGTCGCGCGGCGGCGTCTGCAGTTGTCGGTCGACCATTTCCTTAAGGTCACCGCCGGCGCAGAAGGCTTTCTCGCCGGCGCCGGTCAGGATCGCGACGCGAAGGGCCGGGTCCTGCTCAAAGCGCTCCCACGCTGCGAACAATCCCTGGCGGATTTCCAGCGACAGCGCGTTGCGCGTGTCCGGCCGGTTGAGGGTGATGATGGCGATACCGTCGTCGCGGGCATCGAACAGGACTGCGTCACTCATTGTTTGATCCTTGGTTTTCAGGATGTGATCAATAGGATTTGGGCAGCTCCAGGACTTTCTCGGCCAGGAAGTTCAAGATCATGTGCGGGCTGACCGGCGCGGTGCGCGGAATCAGCACCTCGCGCAGGTAGCGCTCCACATGGTACTCCTTGGCGTAGCCCATGCCGCCGAGCGTGAGCATGGCGGTCTGGCAGGCTTCGAAGCCGGCTTCTGCTGCCAGGTATTTTCCGGCGTTTGCCTCGACACCGCAATCACGTCCCTGGTCAAACAGGCTGGCGGCCTTCATCACCATGAGATTGGCCGCCTCAAGCTGCGCCCAGCACTTGGCCAGCGGGTGCGCGATGCCCTGGTTCATACCGATCGGCCGATCGAACACGATCCGCTCGCGGGCATAGCGCGCGGCGCGGGCAATCGCGACGCGGCCGAGGCCGGCGGCTTCCGCGCCCAGCAGTACGCGCTCCGGGTTGAGGCCGTGCAGGATGATCTTGAAACCCTCGCCCTCGGCGCCGATGCGGTCCTCCTCGGGAATCCACAGATCGTTGATGAACAGCATGTTCGAATCCACCGAGTGCCTGCCCATCTTGTCGATCACGCGCACTTCGATCTTCGAGCGGTCCAGGTCGGTAAAGAACAGGGACAGTCCCTCGGTCTTGCGCTTGACGTCTTCGAGCGGCGTGGTGCGCGCCAGCAGCATCATCTTGTTGGCGACCTGCGCGACGGAGATCCAGATTTTCTCGCCGTTGACCAGGTAGCCCCCGTCGCGTTTTTCCGCGCGGGTCTTGAGCTTGGTCGTGTCCAGGCCGGTGTTGGGCTCGGTGACCGCGAAGCAGATTTTATCGGCGCCCGACAGCACCGGCGGGATCATGCGCTGCTGCTGTTCCTCGGTGCCGAACTCGACCACCGGCTGCATGGAAAACACCGGGCCGTGGATACTCGACGCCGCCGACATGCCGCCGCCGGATTCCGCCACCGCCTGCATCATGATGGCCGCCTCGGTGATGCCCAGGCCGGCGCCGCCCACCGATTCGGGCATGGCTACGCCGAGCCAGCCGGCGTCGGCCATCGACTGGTGGAAGTCGAGCGGAAAGCCGCCGTCGCGGTCGCGCTCTAGCCAGTACTCGTCGGGGTACTTCGAACAGTGCTTGAGCACCGCGTCGCGAATGCTCTGCTGATCTTCGGTCAGTGCGAATTCCATGACTACGCTCCGTCTGTGCCGGTGTCGGCGGTGGTCTGTCCCAGGTTGAATTCGGCGCGGATCTGCGCGCCGTGTTCGTCCAGTTCGGGTGCGGGCCCGTGGACGCGTCCCGGCGTCAGTGAAAAACCGGTGGGCACGCCGGGGAAGCGCACGGGTCCGGTATTGCTCGGTACGGTTTCAAAGAAATCGACCGCTTCGAGGTGCGGGTCGGTCATCAGTTCGTCCGGCGTGCGCAGCGGTGCGGCGGGAATGCCCAGCGCGCGCAGCAGGCCGAGCCACTCGTCGGTGGTGCGCTCCAGGAAGGTCTCGCCGAGCAGGCCGTACACGCGGTTGATCTGTTGCGCGCGCTGTTCGAGCGTGGCGAACTCGTCGCTGGCCCAGGGTGGCTGCACCGCGTCGATGAACGCGGACCACTGCTTGTCGTTGTAGACCAGGGCGGCGATGTGGCCGTCCCGGGTCCGGTAGGGGCGCCGGTTGGGCGCAACCGCGCGGTGGTAATTGGCCGGCCCCAGCGGCGGGTCGAAGAGGGCGCCGTTGGCGTGCTCGACCAGCATGAACGAGGCCATTGTCTCGAACATGGCCACCTCGATTTCCTGGCCCTCGCCGGTGCGTTCGCGGTGGAACAGCGCCATCATGGTGGCGTACAGGGCGGTGAGTCCGGTGACCTTGTCGGCCATGATGGTGCCGACGAAATTGGCCTCGCCGGTCAGCAGTTCCTGCATCGCCGGCAGGCCGCACTCGGCCTGAATCGTGTCGTCGTAGGCCGGGCGGTCGCGGCCGGGGCCGCGGCGACCGTAGCCGTAACAGTTGCAGTACACGATGCGCGGGTTCATGGCCTGCACGTCGGCATAGGCAAAGCCGAGCCGGGCGATGGCGCTGGCGCGCATCGAGTGGATGAAGACATCGGCCTGCTCGATGAGTTCGCGCAGGGCCGCGCGGTCCGCTTCAGTCTGCAGATCGAGCGCGATGCTGCGCTTGCCGCGATTCACATTCACGAACACGCCGCTCATGCCTGTGCCCGGTCCCGGCGAGACGAAACGCGTGGCGTCACCGCCGGGCGGTTCGACCTTGATGACATTGGCGCCCATGTCGGCCATCACCTGGGTGGCGTAGGGCCCCATCACCATCGCGGTGAGGTCGATGACCAGCAGGTCGGCCAGCGGGCCTGACCGTTGTGTGGATGCCGTCATGACTTCTCTACTTTTTGTGGCATGCCTGCGCCCATGTAGCGCGCCAGGTTGTAGTGCAGGTTGGCGGTGCTGCGCTCCATATGTGGATTGGGGCGCGGGCCCTTGAAGCCGGCGGATTTCATGCCCTGTTGCACGGCGGCCATGTTGGAGAAATCCTGGGCGAGCACGTAGCACCAGTCTTCTTCGGTGGCCTCGCTGAAGGTCCACTCGGTGTCGGGTTCTTCGCCGGCCGGGTAGAGTTCGTACACCGCCGCCTCGAAGATGCACTGGTCCGGGTTGTAACCGTGCGGGCGCGCGCTGTAGCACAGCATGTTGTTCACCGCGTGGCCGATCTGGAAGTTGGGAAACACCTGCCATGCCGTGCCGGTCTTGCCGACATGAGCGGGGTCGACCGTGGGCCAGACCACGCCGCGCGCGGCGTCGTCGGCGCGTGCCGAGGCGAGCCAGTGCTGCAGGACTTCGCCCGACGGCGTGCCCTCGGGCAATTCCTCTTCCAGTCGCAGGGCCGCGTTGACCAGGGTCTGGGTGGTGTTGGTGTTGGCCTTCTCCCAGGTGAACACCTGCATCTCGGCTGTCGAGATGCGCGCGTCACCGGTGCCGACACGCAGCTTGGCCTTCTGGTTGTCGTCGGTATTGTTGCTGGCCTCGTAGCCAATGTGGCTGTGCTTGCCCTGGCTGCGGGCCCAGCCGCGAAACTCACCGAACTTGTTGAATTCCGGGTGCGTGGTGGCGACATGATAGGTCTCGTTGAAGGCTTCCATCGCCACTTTCCAGTTGCAATCGAATACGCCCCACTTGCGCCAGCGGCAGCGCATGTTCTGCAACTCGAACGGGTCGAGCATTTCCGGCAGGGGGGCGAGGAACTCGGCCAATGGTTCGCAGTCGGGATCGAGGTTGATCCAGATCCAGCCGCCCCAGGTGTCGATGCTGACCGGGGTCAGGCCGTTGCAGCCATCGAGTGCGCCCTGCCAGTCCTGCTCGTGCGGAATGTGCACGTTGTTGCCGTCGAGGTCGAAACGCCAGCCGTGGTAGGCGCACATGAAACGTGTGCGACTGCCGCGCGCATTGCGCTCGCCCGCAGGCGTGTCGACCAGGCGGCGGCCGCGGTGTGGGCAGACGTTGTGATAGGCGTTCAGTTCGCCCTGCGCGTTGCGCACGATCAGCACGGAATCGTCGAGGACTTCAAAGGTGAGGAAGTTGCCCTCGTCGGGGACGTCCTCGACCCGGCCCGCCTGCAGCCAGACCTTGCGCCACAGGCGATCGCGTTCGGCGCGGGCGTAGTCCTCGCTGATATAGGCGTCCACCGGAATGATGACGGGCTGTTCCAGATCCTGTGCGGAAGTGACCTCGGGCTGCTCCTTGCTCATAACGACCTCGATAACTGTTTATGAATAAGTACGGACATAGTACTGGAACGGGAGGGCGTTATTCACTAGAATTAACGGCGTTTAGCGGAAAAAAAGTTGTTAGTACGGACAAATTAATACAATTTGTCCGAAACCTTCCCGGTGCCCATGGCAGTGAACAGCGAATCGAGCGAACCCCTCTACCTGCGAACCGCAGCAGCCCTGCGCGAGGATATCGTCTCGGGCACTTTTCCGGTGGGCGCGCTGCTGCCGACCGAGGAAAACCTCTGCAACCAGTTCGGTGTCAGCCGTCACACGGTGCGCGAGGCGCTGCGCGTACTGCGCGCCGACGGGCTGGTCTCTTCCCGGCGCGGCGCGGGAACGCGCGTGCTGGCACCGCTGGCGGGGCGCGACAATCACCACGTGATGTCGATCAACGACCTGGTGGCCTTCGTCGCCGACACCCACCTGCACATCGAAACGATCGACACAGTGATGCTTGATGAAATTCGCGCTGCACGCGCCGGGCTCGACGACGGGTCGACCTGGCTCGAAGTGGTGGCGCTGCGACGCGCCCGCGAGCCTGACACCGCGCTGTGTCACAGCACGTACTACATCAATCGCGCCTACGCAGCCGTTGCCCGGCTGCTGCCGCGGCACCAGGGGCCGATCTTCCCGCTGATCGAGGATTTGTTCGGCCAGCGCATTGTCGAGGTGCGCCAACAGATTACTGCCGTTCCCGTCGACGACACACTGGCCGAAGCACTGGGCGTGAAAGCCGGTGATGCCGCGCTGGAAGTGCGCCGCAGTTACCTCACCGGCGATGGCGTGGTGGCGCAGGTCACCATCAACATCCACCCCGCAGACCGGTACCAGCATTCCATGACGATGCGCCGGGTACAGGCGTAAGACAATGACAGTTGCCACATTACTGGACCGGGCCGCCAGGGTCTGGCCCAATCGCCCCGCGCTGTGCCACGGCGACGCGTTGCACGCGACCTACCGCGATTTTGCCCGGCGCGCGGCGGCCATCGGTGGCGCACTGCGCGACCAGTACAATCTGGAAGACGGCGCGCGGGTGGCGATCGTGATGGGCAACCAGCCGCAGTACCTAGAGGCGCTGTTCGGTATCTGGTATGCCGGACTGGTGGCGGTGCCGGTGAACGCCAAGTTACACGCCCGAGAGTTCGCCTACATCCTCAACGACAGCGGCGCGGCCCTGTGCTTTGCCTCGCCCAAACTGGTTTCGGCCCTGCCGGAGACGGTGCGCTGCATCGTCGCGCCTTCGGATGACTGGGACGCGCTGTGCGAAAGTGCACCCTGCGCACTGCCCGATGTCGCTGGCGACAGCCTGGCCTGGCTGTTCTACACCAGCGGCACTACCGGCCAGCCCAAGGGCGCGATGCTGTCGCACACCAACCTCGAGCAGATGGTGCTGTCTTTCTTCGCCGATGTGGAATCGCTCGGTCCCGCCGACAGCGTGTTGCACCCGGCACCGCTGTCGCACGGCTCGGGCCTGTACAGCCTGGCCGCGGTTCACGGCGGCGCCAACCAGGTGGTGCCCGCTTCGGGGCAGTTCGACTCCGATGAAATTTTTGGCCTCATCGCCCGCTATCCCGGTGCGTTCTTTTTCGCCGCGCCGACCATGGTTCGCCGATTGGTGGCCGCGCCCGGCGCGGGGCAGGCTGATGTCGCGAACCTCAAGAGCATCGTCTACGGCGGCGGCCCCATGTACCTGGACGACCTGAAAGCGGCGCTGCGCCTGTTCGGTCCCCGCCTCGGGCAGATCTACGGACAGGGCGAGAGCCCCATGACGATCACCTGCCTGGCCAGGTCGCTGCACGAGGACGCCAGCGACGCGCGCTTGTCCTCGGTGGGTATCGCCCACTCGGTGGTGGACGTGCGCGTGCTGAACGAGGCCGGGGCGCCGGCGGCGGTGGGAGAGGTCGGGGAAATCTGTGTGCGCGGGCCGGTGGTCATGCGCGGTTACTGGAATCGTCCCGATGCGACCGCCGAGACGCTGCGCGACGGCTGGCTGCACACCGGCGATACGGGAGCGTTCGACGCCGATGGCTTCCTGACGCTGAAGGACCGGGTGAAGGACGTCATCATCAGCGGTGGCAGCAATATCTACCCGCGCGAGGTTGAGGAAGTCCTGTTGCAGCACCCGGCGGTTGCCGAGGTCTCGGTGGTCGGCGCGCCCGACGCCGAGTGGGGGGAGGTGGTTATCGCTTTCGTGGTTGCCGAACCCGGCGTGTCGATTGACGAGGCGGCGCTGGATGCGCTGTGTCTCGAGACGATCGCGCGGTTCAAGCGGCCCAAGCGTTACCGGGTGGTGGACGCGCTGCCCAAGAACAATTACGGCAAGGTGCTCAAGACCGAACTGCGGGCCCTGCTCACCTGATACGTCGTCGTTACTGGGCCCGCATCAGCTCGATGCGCACGCCGTCCGGGTCGGTGCAGAAGAGCAGGGGGCCGAAGGGTGAGTCCACCCGCGTTTCTTCATGCACCTGCCCACCACACTCGGCGATTCGTTTCGCAGTGGCGTCGACATCTTCCACGACCAGGGTCATGTGGGTGAAACCGCGGCGGTTCATCGCGCCGCGCGTGGCCTCGCCGGTGACCTCGGCGTCGCTGTAACCGAGCAACTCGATGGTGGCGTCGCCGGCCTTGAGCTGTTGGACGCGCAGCGTGGCGCCGGGCATCTCGATCAGGGCGTCGAAGGGCGCCCCGATTTCCACGATATCCACCAGCGGTTCAAAGCCCAGCGCTTCCTGGTAGAAGCGACTGGCGCGCTCGATGTCGGCCGTGCAGAGACCGATGTGCCGAATGGCGGCGGTGACCTTGCTCATGATCGCTTCTCCTGCGTGACTGACGCTTTACTGTGTGCCCTCGGCGTACCAGGTGCGGAAGCGCTCGTAGTTGGGCGTATCCAGGTTCTCGTTGCCACCGTGGTTGACCACCGGGTCGATCGGCACGTGAATAACCGTGGGCTTGCCGCTGGCAAAGGCCTTCTCGATCGCGCCGCCCAGTTCCTCGCCGTTCTCAATGTACATGCCCTGGCAGCCGAAGCCCTCGGCGATATGGTCAAAGCGCACGTCCTTGCTCCAGTGCACGCCGGGCTCGTTGGTGTTGCCGTGGCCGAAGGTGCGCTTGTAG
>CAYGOX010000203.1:0-7451 GCA_964351485.1 uncultured Halioglobus sp. | reverse complement strand
GTGTGAGCCTCGTTCAGCGCCGCCTGCGTGGTGGCCAGCCGCGCGTCTGCCTCGGCGAACTCGGCGCGCGAATCCCTGAGCAGCCCCTCAAGTTTGTCGATCATGCCCTGCAGTGCATCCACCTCCGAACGCACTTGTGCGGTTTTTTTCTGCTCATCGCCGATCATTGCGCGCAGCGATACCTGGAAAGCGTGGTGCTCCTCCATCACCCGGGCCAGGTCGGCCGGCTGTCGTTTCACCCGCTCAATATCGACCTGCTGACGCATTTGCCACGCCGGATCCTCAGCCAGGAAGGTCGAGACCTGATCATCGTAGGAGGGATGCAGCGCGGCGATAACAAGGTCGGCCTCGCTTTTTCGGCGCTCGGAATCACTGCTGAAGCTGGCGCCGCCCTCGTGGTAGACAAACACATCGCCGCACAGCAGGTGCTGCCAGCCGTGCTGGCTCGCGCGCAGGCAAAAGTCACACTCCTCGCCGTAACCCAGGCCAAACTTTTCGGCGTCGAATTCGCCGGTCTGCTCAAGGCAGGCGCGTTTGATATACATACAGAATCCCACTGCGGTGGGCAGGGTGCAGTGCTGCCCGGAATTGGCCTCGGCGAAAACCGCATCGAGCGCGGCCGTCGTCCAGCCCTCCGGCAGCGTGTTGACTGCGTTGAGCACGGGATAGGAGCAGATGGTGCCATTGTTTGAAAAGGGGGTTACGGTGCCGACGTTCGCTCCGGAATACGCGCAGTGTTGCAGTCGCTCCAGCCAGTTGCCGGCCACTACCGTATCGGAGTTGAGCAACAGCACGTCTGCATCCGGGTGCAGCCCGAAGCCGAGGTTGGCTGTTTTTACAAAGCCGAGGTTGGTCGGGTTCTCGATCAGTGCGTAGCCACTCCTGGCAGCGACCTCCTGGCAGTACTGGACCAACGGCTCTTCGGGCGAGTCGTCGATGATCAACGTCACCGAGGCGTTCTCCGGCAGGGGGCTGGCGGCGAGCGATTCGAGGCAGTGTCGGGTCACGTCCAGGTTCCGGTAAACCGGGACGATCACAGAGACACTGTTGTGCCGCAATTGAGGTGTTTGAGCATTCATTGCGCAGGGCCGGGATCGGAAGTCCCGAGCAGTTTGCCACAGCGGAGGCTGCTTTGGAAAAGTACCGGGCCGGGCGGCCAACGGGAGGTCTTTTTGCGTATAATTGCCGCACCCGGCGCATCCTGCCGGAGGTGAACGCTGGCCGGAGAATAATGACAGAAAATCGCAAATTGGTGGTCGTTCTGGGGCCGCACCGGTCCGGAACATCCCTGTGCGCGGCCGCCGTGGCGGCACTGGGTGCGCATCTTGGCGACGATGTCACTTACGCCAACGAGGAGAATCCCAAGGGCTTTTTTGAGCACCCGGCGATCGTCGATTTCAACGACCGATTGCTACAGCATCTGGGCGGCTCCTGGGACAACCCCCTGTTTCGCGGCGAGTCGGTCATTACCCATGAGAGTCTGGCGCAGTGGCAGTCCGAAGCTGTGCAGTTACTGCGAGACAGCCTGGGGGATGCAGCGCTGGTCGCGGTCAAAGACCCACGGATGTGCCAGCTGCTGGCGTTCTGGCAGCCCGTGTTTGTTATGGCGGGTTACCCGCAAGAGCGCACCCAGTATATCCACACGTATCGCAGCGTTGCCCAGGTCGCGCAGTCAGCGCGCACCCGCGCACAGAAAAATGCGGCTTACTACGATCTCGGCCTCGACCTGGCCGAGGGTGCGGCCCTGTGGTTTTCCCTGACAGCGCAATCCCTGCTGGAGACCAGGAGTAAACCCAACGTATTCCTGGCCTACGAGGAGCTGCTGTCCCGGCCACGAGAGACCCTGCAGCGTCTGGCCGATGAACTGGGCCTGGCGGTGGACGAACAGCAGATTACCGATTTTTGTGAACGCTTTGTCGATCCCGATCTCCAGCACGCGGTGGAAAACCCTGAGGTTTCCGAGGAACTGGCGAATGCCTTGCCGCAGGCGCTGGAACTGGAGGCATTGATTGCGCCGGTCTTTAGCCGCGCGGAGACAAAGCCGGATTACCGGGCGATTCGCCGCGTTCTCGACCGGCGCGATACCGCTGATGCGCTGGGCGCCATCATGAGTCGTGTGGTTTCGCGGCTGGCGAGCCGGGCGCGGGAAGACCGGCTCGAAGCACTGCGATTGACCGACGAGGTGGGCAATGCACAGCGGCAGCGCGAAGAGTCACAGAGCAACGCCCGGAATATGCGTCTTGAGCACGAAAGACTGACCGAGAATATGCGCAGCGAGCACGCGCAGGTGTTGGCCCCGCTGCGCGCTGAACTCGAGCAGATGCAGCAGGCCACACAGTCCCAGACGGAGCAGCTGCACCGTCAGTCGGTTGTGACCAGTGCGTTGCGCGAGCAACTGCAGGCCACCCGGGTGGCGTTTGACCGGCAAACCTCGGAATTTCGCTCGGCGGTGGTGCACCATCGCGAGGTGGTGGGCAAGCTCGAATCAGAAGTTGCTGCCCTGCGGCAGCAAGCCGGGGATGGCGTGGCCAGCAGCAGTCTTTTTAGACTGGCGCTTGAACAGAGCGTGTTGTCCCCGTTGCGGCCGCTCATCTACGCAATCAAGGGCCGGATCGTTCAGCTGCGAACGCGGATCAAGCGCCTGTGGATGCGCTTTCGTATCAAGGCGATTGAGAAGTACCACGGCATCAGCATGACTCACCCGGGCACGGCATGGAGGTTGCGGCGTGTATTGCGGCCGGCCTTCAAGGTTGTCGACTGGCTGCTCGGCGATTCGCCTCTCTTGCGCGTTGGTATCGATACCAGCAGTCCGTCTGACACGCTGCGATTCCAGCAGCTGCAGCCGGACGAATCCTTTGAGCCGCTTGTGAGCGTCATCGTCCCCAACTACAACCACGAGCCCTACCTTGAACAGCGCCTGCAGTCGATCTATGCACAGAGCTATTCCAATTTCGAGGTGATTCTCCTTGATGACGCGTCCACAGACGAGAGCGTGCGCATCCTGGAAAAGTATCGTGATCACTACCCGGACAAGACCATTCTGGAGGTAAACAGAAAGAACTCCGGCGGCGTGTTTGAGCAGTGGCAGCGGGGTCTGGCCCACGCGCGAGGCGCCATCGTCTGGATTGCGGAGAGCGACGACTGGTGTTCGGATAATTTCCTGAGCGAGCTGGTGCCTTATTTTGAAAACGAGGCGGTACAACTGGCCTATGCCCGGACGCTGTTCATGGATCGTGAGGGCGACAAGCAGGTGTGGTCGCTGGAAGAGTACCTGCACGATCTCGACCCCGTGCGCTGGACCCAGGCGTTTGTGGAGACCGGTGCCGCCATTGTGCGCGACGGGTTTGCGATCAAGAACATCGTGCCCAATGTGAGCTCTGCGCTTATGCGCTCCCCGGCCCAGCTCGAGGTCCTCCAGGATCCGCAGTGGCGGGCGATGCGCACCTGCGGTGACTGGGTGCTATATCTGCACCTGCTGCGCGGCGGGATGGTGGCGTACACGCCCCGCGCGAGCAATTATTACCGCATGCACGGGGAAAACACCTCGGTCAGTTCCTATCGACAGGACGATTACTACCGGGAGCACGAGGCCATCGCGAATATCGTGAACCGGTATTACACGGTCGACCAGGAGGTCTTCGAGCAACTTCGTGATTCGCTGGGTATTCACTGGCGCAACACACGCGACGATTTTTCCCAGGCTGCGTTCGACGCGTGTTTCAGTCTCGAGCGTATTCGGGCTGCGCACAACGAGCGCGCGCCCAATATCCTGATGGCCTCCTACGCGTTCTGTGCCGGCGGTGGTGAAACCTTTCCTGTCAGTCTTGCCAATATCATGAAAGCGCGTGGCTACAATGTCACTTACCTGGATTGTGCACAGGAGCCGCGCATGGATGGTATTCGCCAGCGGTTGCGGCCGGACATCTCGATCGTCTCGGATTTTCGCCAGCTCGAGCGTATCGTCGATGCTTTCGACATTGATGTTATTCATTCCCATCACGCCTGGATGGAAGGCACGATCCTGAATCTGTTGCCGGAGGAGTCCCCGGTCAGGCTGATCGTTACCCTCCATGGCATGTACGAAACGATGAACGAGTACGAGTTGAAATCGATCCTGCCCCGGCTCGCGCGGCGTGTTTCGAGCTTCATCTATGTTGCCGAGAAGAATCTCACGGCCTTGCGGGCACACGGGGTGGTTGGACGGGTCCCCACCGTGCGTATCGACAATGCCCTCCAGGAGGATCCGTACGAACCCATTGCGCGCGCGGACCTGGGCGTTTCCGAGGATGCTTTCGTGCTGACCCTCGTCAGTCGCGGCATGGCGGAGAAGGGCTGGGCCGAGGGTATTGCCGCCGTGGGCAAGGCCAGGGAGATCAGCGGGCGCGATATCCAACTGCTGCTGGTTGGCGACGGGCCTGAATATGAGCGTCTCTCGGAGCAGTCCCAGCCTGATTACATTCACCTCGAGGGCTTCCAGCGGAATGTTCGTGGCTATTTTGCTGTTGCCGATATCGGCTTCCTGCCCTCGCGTTTTCGCGGTGAAAGTTTTCCGCTGGTGATCATCGAATGCCTGCAGGCCGGCAGACCATTCCTGGCCAGTGACCTGGGTGAAATCCGTCGTATGTTGAGCAGCGAAGCAGGCATGGCCGGTGCTGTCGTCGGGCTCAATGGCGAGTCGGTCGACGTGGAGGCAGTCGCCGCTGAAATAGCGCGGATGGCCAGTGAGCCGGACTACTTCGCGGCGATGGCTGACGCCGTTGGGCAGGTTGTTCAAAAGTTTGACCCGGATCTGCTGGCCGCACGGCACGATGAAGTCTATCGCGGCCTGGCGGGTGCGGATTCAATGGACCCCGTGGTAGAACTGGCCTCGTGACACCGTGTTTCGACACGATCATTATTCACATCGGATTGGGCAAGACCGGCTCGAGCGCCATTCAACAGGTTCTGCTGGAGCATGCGCAAGAACTGGAAACGCGTTTGGGTGTTCTTTTTCCCGTACTGGATGACGGTGTCCGGCGTTTTTCAGGCAATCATTCCATCTTCCTGCGATCGCTGTGTAGCGAACAGCCGGAAACCTTGCGTTTCAATATAGCGGCCGGGCTGGGAGAGGCGTCCAAAGCCTGCGCCGCTGACGAACGGGTACGCGCCCAACTGCAACACCGGTTCGAGAATACGGATGCGTCTACGCTGTTGCTCTCGGCGGAAGGTATCGGTCATTTCGATGACGCGGCCATGGCCCGGTTGTCTGGCTGGCTGAGTCCGCTGGCGAAAAAGATACGCCTGCTCGCCTGGATTCGCCATCCGCGTCACTCGCTCGCCGCGGAAATACAACAGCGCCTGAAAACAGGTGCGCGACTTGAGCGACTGTACCAACAGCCGCCGTATTACCGGTACTCGACCGTGTTTGCCCGCCTGGCACGGCATTTCGTCGACGCCGACATCGAGCTTTACGATTACGCGGATTCCATTGCCCCGGGCAGCTCCGCGATCACCCGTTTTTTTCACAGCGCCGGTATCGACCTTGCGATCGAGGAACAGGGTGATCGTCGCGTCAATGTGGGTCTGACCTATGAGGCCACGTTGATGCTGGATGCGATCAACCGCTTGCGTCCCCTGGTGGTCGACGGCCAACGCAATCCACTGCGTCGACCCAATGACATCCAGAAAGTGATGAAGGTGCCGGGTGGTCCCTACGCCCCGCCACAGTCAGTGTACGACCGGCTCGATGAGCTGGTGCAGCCCGAGCTTGACTGGCTCGCGCAACACTATGGCTTCTCGCCCAGGGAGATTCCGGTAAAACAGGTGTCCACTCCGCCAACGCTTGACGCAGCCGAGGTGGAGGAGACTGCGCTGAAGCTCCTGGGGGAGTAAAGCAGCAGCGTCAGGGGCCCGCGTTTCGCTGGCCGCGGCCGGCTGGGGCCGATTGTGCAGTCTTCCACTGGCTGATCAGCCAGTAGACAAAATCCTCGGTGAAGTGATTTTCGTTGTCCGCGGTTGTCACAGGCCCGGTATCGTCCGGCACAAACAATTGGCCGTTCAGGTCGGGGCGTGCCTGACGGGCGAGTTTCTCGTTGAACGGGGCAAAGATCGCCGTGGTTTCGGCCTTGAGCTCTTCGCTCATGAGCATTCTCAGCGGACGTCCATGAGAGAACAGGTTGATCACCTCGCGGCGAAAGTGCTGCCCCATCTCCCAGCCCGCGCGGTCCTGGTCCTGGAAGGCGGGGAAATGCTGGTTGGCCAGGTAGAGAAGGTCGGCCAGTTCCTTGCAGATGGGCGGGTTCTGTAACTCCGGAATTTTGATGTCGTCGCGCCACTGGCCGTCGAAGACAGAAATGAGATCCCGGTACAGGCTGCCCTGTGGCATCGACTGGGTTTGGAATACCTGTATCCGAACACGATCCTGGCCGAAGACCTTCCACCACCGCTGCGCCAGCCGGTAGTAATTCAGGTAGATGCCCTGCGGGTTGAGCCACCGCTCACGGGCCACTTCCTCGAGTGTTTTCTGTCCGCCCATTTTCAAGAAAGTGGAGTAGGCAGAGAGCATGAGTTCGTGTTGCGGTCGAACGTATAGCAGAATGCGCACATGGTAGTCGCTCAGCAGGTCGCGCAAGCGCGCGATCATCTGCGGATTTGAGCAGCGCGAGGAGAAGTGTTCGCAGGACAGCAGAAGCGCAGTCTCCGGCCTCTTTTCAAAGTCAGCGAGCAGTTGGCGGTAGAGCGATTGCGCGTCGAAGTGCTTCATCGGCGGAACGAAATCCGGACACTGATCGAACAGCGAGGCCGCCAGCGGAAAGTGCCCGTGGCGGTGGCAATAGTTCAGGCGCTCCGAGTCCGGGTACCAGATACCCGCTTCACCGAGCAGATCGGCGTTGATCGAAAAGAACTTCTGCAGGCTGGTGGTGCCCGTTTTTTCAGTGCCGATGTGAATGACGATACTTTTCATGGGGCAGGAGAATAGCACAGTCTGTCCGCGGTCCATTGCACCGTGAGGCGCGCGGTTTTTGGGCGGCGCTCTGCTATGATGGCAGCCCATTGGCGAAAGTGACTTGGTCGGGGCGTGCGTGGAGCAGGACTGGAAATCGGCGTTATTCAATCGGCGGATGCTGACCTGCGTTTTCACCGGCTTTGCTTCGGGCATGCCGCTGTATGTGCTGATTCAACTGCTCCCGGCCTATCTCAGGCAGAGCGGAATCTCCATTGCCGAGATCGGTCTGTTCGCCCTGGTCCTGTTACCGTTTAACTGGAAGTTCCTCTGGGCTCCGTTCCTCGATCATTACCTGCCACCCGTGCTGGGGAGAAGGCGCGGATGGCTATTGTTATTCCAGCTAATCCTGCTTGTCTCCATCGGGCTTCTCGGCGCGTTTTCCGCGGCGCACCAGACGGGCACCATCGTCGTACTGGCCTGTATCGTCGCGTTCTTCAGCGCCAGCCAGGATATTGTGATCGACGCC